>CAZGYW010000194.1:0-5752 GCA_964530495.1 uncultured Anaerolineae bacterium | reverse complement strand
CTGTTCGCAGGAGTAGTCGGGCATGGGCGTATTGTCACCTTGAACAGGTGCAGCCGGGCAGTCCGGCCACCAGGCGCAACCACGCGGCCAGGGTCATTCCCGCCGCGTGGGGATGATCATAGCCGGGTTGGTCCGGTCGTAGATGTGCCGAACATCCCGGTTTCTTAGCCCTTCAATCCTGTTGTGGCAATGCCCTCTACGATGTAGCGCTGGGCGAAAATGTAAACGATGATCAGCGGCACGATGGCAATGACCGATCCGGCCAGCAGCAGGTTCCACTGCGCTTCATAGCCGCCCTGAAAGGTCGTCAGCCCGATCGGCAGGGTGCGCAGATCGCTGCTGGAGATGTACAGCACCGGGCGCAGCAACTCATTCCAATTGTTGATGAACGCGATCAGGAACAGGGTGGTCATTGCCGGCTTGGAAAGCGGCACGAAGATCTGCCAGTAGATGCGCAGGGTTGTGGCGCCATCAATGACCGCCGCTTCCTCCAATTCCTTCGGGACGGTCGAGAAGAATTCCCGCATCAGGAACGTGCCGAACGAGCCGACCATGAACGAGGGGATGATCAGCGGCGCGTAGGTGTTGATCCAGCCTCCGATCGGGTCAAACAGCGGGTCGAAGATGCGGACGCCCATCAGGAATTCCGGGATGATCGAGACTTCGATGGGGATCAGGGAGGTGGAGAGCAGCAGGGCGAACAGCAGGTTCTTGCCTTTGAATTCCATTCTGGCAAAGGCAAATCCCGCCAGTGACGAGGTGATCAACTGGCCGACTGCCGCCGACCCGGCCACGAAGAAGCTGTTGAACGAGTAGCGGATGAAATTGTGCTTGGTCAGGACATCCGCGTAACTGGAAAACATGCCGGGCTTGAACAGCAGGTCCGGCATGAGCTGCGGCGGTAGCTGAAAGATCGCGCCCTGGGACTTGAAGGACGTGGACAGCATCCACACGAATGGAAAAACAGTGAAGACCGCCAGAAACAGCAATAGCGCATAGTTGAGCAGCGTTTGGGCGCCGCGCAGGGTGCGCCAGGTCAGGGTGCCCCGCGGGGTTGCGCTGAGGGTTGAGGTTGTCATGTGGCAGCCCCCTAGTACGTTTCCTGAGCCACCCAGCGGCGGCGCACGCTGAAGTTCAGGATGGTGATCGTGCCCGCCAGCAGCATGAGCACGTAAGCCAGGCTGGAGGCATAGCCCATCCGGTTATAGACAAAGGCGTTCTGGTAGACGTAATAGGCCAGGGTGGTGGACGCGGCCAGCGGGCCCCCACCGGTCATGGAGTAGGTGACCTCGAATGTCCTGAAGGCTTCGATAATCGAAATAATGAGGACGAAGAACAGCACCGGCGAAAGCAGGGGCAGCGTGATCCGCCAGAACATCTGCCAGCGGCTGGCCCCGTCCATGCGCGCCGCTTCGTAGATGCTGGCCGGAATACCCTGCAGGCCGGCCAGCAGGATCATCATCTGAAAGCCGCTGGTCTTCCAGATGGTGACGATGATCAGCACCAGCAGCGCATATTCCGGATCGGCCAGCCAGCGCGGGGGATCCGCGACGCCGAACACCGAGCGCAGCATGTAGTTGAGCAGGCCGAAGCGCGTGCTGAAGATCCAGTTCCAGACCATCGCGACGGCCACCATCGAGGTGATGTAGGGCAGGAAGTACAGGCCGCGGAAGAAGGCGATGCCCCGCAGCTTCTGGTTGATGAGCAGGGCCATCAGCATGGCGATCACCAGCACGCCAGGCACATAGATGACCGCGAAGACGAGCGTGTTGCGCAACACCTGCCAGAAGAACTGGTCGGTTGTGAAGGCTTCGACGTAGTTATTGATGCCAATGAAGGTGGGTGCAGTGCGAACGTTCCAGCGGGTGAAGCTCATGATGAACGCCGCGATAATCGGGCCGATGCGAAAGATCAGCAGCCCGCTGATCATGGGCGCGATGAACAGGTATGGCGTAATCCGTTTATTGGTCATGAGTCTTCCTGGTGTCTGAATCAGGAATACGGACGGTCTGCCGGGTCGCGCCCGGCAGAACGCTAGAGCCGTGTTGCATGGAGCAGCGGGAGATTAATACGCGCCGTAGAAGCGCCCCAGCACGCCATTGGCGTATTCGGTCACCGCGGCCAGGGCCGTCTCAAGATCCGTTTGGCCGTTGAAGACCGCGTTGAGCTGGCCTTCCAGGCCGGCGCCATCGGTGTAGCCACGCCACTCACCCCAGCCGGGCGTGAAGGAGGTGGGGCCGGTGAACACTGCCCAGTCCAGCAGGAACGCCTTGTTGTCCGGCTTCTGATCCAGCTCGAGCCAGGCTTCTGATTCAGCCGTCGGGCGGTAGATCGGGAGCTTGCCGGGGAACGTGCGCTCGACGGTGCGCAGCGGGCCGGTCATGCAGCGCACGAATTGCCACGCTTCTTCCGGATGGTCAGTGGTCGGAGCGACGCCCAGCATGTCCGGCCAGCCGTAGGCGGTATCAGCCTCCCAGCTCGGCCCACGCGGGATCGGCGCGAGCGCCCAGTCTACATCCTGGCCCTCAAGCTGGGTGCGATTGTTGGCGATGTTCCAACCGCCATCCACCCACATGGCGGCCATGCCCAGCGGGAATACGTCCTGCTGGCGGATGCCTTCCATCTCGGCCGGTTCCGGCGCTACACCGTGCTCGTGAATGAGCGAATCCAGGAACGCCAGGGCCTCAACCGCCTGCTCATCCGCCACAAACTGGGTGCGGTCAGCGCTCAGGATGTCGCCGCCGTTCTGGTAAATCCAGGACTCGATGTGCGCATAACGGCCGTAGACCCAGAAGCCGTACTGGTCGATCACTCCGTCACTATTGCTGTCGAGGGTCAGCGCCTTTGCTGCTTCCAGGAATTCCTCCCAGGTCCAGCCTTCGGGATTGGGGTATTCCAGGCCGGCCGCATCGAACATATCGCGGTTATAGAACAGGACCGTCTCCACGAACGCGAACGGGAAGGCGTACATATCGCCCTCGGTCTTGTCCGGGTAGCGCGCGACGTCAAACTGCCCCACAAAGTAGTTTTCCGCTTCCGGCATGATGTCGCGGTCCACGTATTCCTGGATGTTCAACAGCAGACCATCGGCGATCCACTCATCCACGAAGCCGGAGCTCATGGAGAACACGTCGGGCAGGTTCTCGGCGGCGGCATCGGCCTGCAACCGGGTCCAGTAATCCGGGGTCGCGACGGTTTCCATCTCCACCGTGATGCCCAGTTCAGCGGCGCAGATCTCAACCATCTCGCGCTCGGTCTCCTCAAAGGAGGGGTCCCACATGAAGTAGCGCAGGGTGACATCCTGCGCAGCGGCAGGCAGCAGGCTGGCCAGCAGCGCAGCCAGAACCAGCAGCCCTACCAGATGTCGTTTGAAGCGCATGTTGTTACTCCTTTGTTCACACAACGAGGGTACAAGTGGCGCAGGGCAGGCTTCCTCTGGACGAGGGGTGGGGCAGCCTGCCAGTGAAGGGATTTGCCAGTTACAGTGTACTAGAAAAATCAGAAGTGTGATCGTTAAGTCCCCGCTTATTCTATGTAGGATGGCATTGCCGGGACAATGCGCAGCGGCTGTTCCTGGCATGTTTAGCACGGGCCACCGTGGGAGATGGAGCCGGTAAGAAGCGCGATGCTGGTCAGACCGCTGCTGATCGTGCCAGGTTTTCGTGCCCCGGGATGCGCCGCGTGGTGAATGGCTTGCGACGGCACGATCCGGCGCATACAATGGATGAAGTCTGGTTGGAACAGACTGGTGTTCTGACCCGAATCGCAGCCACTCAGGGCCAGTTGAGGAGTCAGGTATGTCCGCTCGCAAGCCATGTCCCCACTGCGGACACCGCAATCTGGAACGCGCCATCTTCTGTTTCCAGTGCGGGCGCCCGGTCGACGTTCGCCGGCCGCGGACTGACCAACCGAAAGTCCCCCGCCGCAACCAGCGCATTCTCCAGACGATGTGGGTAGCGGATTCCCAAGCGGCTGACCCACCGGTGCTGCCATCGGGCGGTGGCACGAGTCTCCTTGCCGAACTCCAACTGGAAGAGCCGATTACCTGCCTGGCCTGCGGCACGCTGAACCGCCCCGAAGAAGCGCGCTGTACAACCTGCGGACAGCCGCTGCTCATCCCCGAAGCGCGCACCGGCCTGCGGATTCGGGTGAGTGCCCGGACGGATGTTGGCCAGGTTCGCGGCAACAACGAGGATTCAATCGGGCTGTGGTCTGCGAATGGGATGCTGCTGGCGCTGGTGGCGGATGGCATGGGTGGGGCGGCGGCCGGTGAGGAGGCCAGCCGGCTGGCGGTCGAGGCCGTCCAGGCGGATTTTGTTGGCGAGGGCCGCGCCATCCAGGGACTTGAGGCAACCGGCAGCGATCCGATCCTGAACCGGCTGGCCGCCGCGTTGCGCGCCGCCAATCTGGCACTGATCGAGCGGGTTAATCAGGAATCGCAGTTGCGGGGCATGGGCACCACGGCGACTCTTGTCCTGGTTGCGGGTGGGCGGCTGTTTGCGGCGCATATTGGGGACAGCCGTGCCTATCTGGTGGATGGCCGCCAGGGGTGGATTAACCAGATCACGGCGGACCATAGCTTTGTGGAGGCGCTGCTTTCAGCCGGGCATATCACGGAAGAACAGGCCGCCGAACATCCGATGAAGAATGTGCTGTATCGGGCACTGGGGCAAAGCGCCGAAACAATCGCTGACGTCTATGACCGTTACCTGAAGGCCGGCGACGCGATTGTGCTGTGTTCGGATGGCCTGACTCGCCATGTGAAGCCGGTTGAGATTGCCGAAGCCGTGCTGGCTGAAGAAACGCGCGGGGAGGCTACCCGCCGCCTGGTGGCGCTGGCGAACGAGCGAGGCGGTGAGGACAATGTCTCCGTGGTCGTGATCCGGCTGGAAGGCGGGATTGACGAAACCGTTGAGCTGCTGCAGGCGGCCGACACGCTGCTCCGCAACACGAACGACGCGACCGGGATTCTGGATGACCAGGTAGTTGATGAGTCCAGCGCAAAGGCGGCGCGGCTCCTGACTTCCTCCGAGCTGCACCGTGAAGTGCTGCACGCGCTGGGGTTCTCCACCCAGGAGATCCGCGAGTGGATCGATGCCCGTAAGAGCGAGTCCAGCCATGATGCCACCGAGTCAGGCCAGCCGCCGGTTTCAGATGCCGGACGCTGAGGGGGCCTGCCATCTGTCGCGCCGGCGCGCCATCAGGCGGCCGGGAGCGAATAGCCGGTGCCGGGTAGCGCCTGGTTGCATCCCCGAATCGCAGCACATCACAGCCTGAGATGATGCGGTACACTATGGCCCTGACTGGTGTGGAAAGGTGCTGCCTGTCTGTGGAGCACCGGTCTTGGGAAAGGGGAGAGCATTGATGTCAAAGCTGCATGAGCTGGCCGCGCTGGGCCAATCCATCTGGTATGACAACATTCGGCGGGGCATCCTGGAATCAGGCGAGTTCCAGGCACTGCTGGACAAAGGCATCCTGGGGGTGACCTCCAACCCTTCCATCTTCGAGGCGGCAATTGCCCGCAGCAGCGATTACGACAACGCGATGGCCGCCCTGATTGCCGGGGGCGCGGCTGTCATGGACATTTACGAGTCCCTGGCGATTGCGGATATCGGGCGCGCGGCGGATATGCTGCGCCCGGTCTACGACCGGACGGGCCGGTTGGATGGGTATGTTAGCCTGGAAGTCAGCCCGCTGCTGGCCGACGAGACCGCGCAAACCATCACCGAGGCCCGGCGGCTGTTCGCCACGC
>CAZGYW010000193.1:0-5789 GCA_964530495.1 uncultured Anaerolineae bacterium | reverse complement strand
CGAACATCTCGCCCGGGAAGCCTGCGATCAGCGTCGGGCCGATCTGCAGGAGCTGAACTTCTGCCGGGACGTGGGACGGGCGCTCACCGCCGGCCTGCAGCGCCACCTGCAGCCCCTCGATCTCAGCCTGAATCAGGCGTGCCTCCGGGGCTTCCGGCTGCGGCAGTGCTGCTAGCCTGCTCCGGGCGTCTTCCGTACGGCGGGCCAGCGCCGCCCGATCTTCGGCCGGCTTGAGCGCCAGTTGAACCGTCTGGCGCTGACCCTGGATCGGGGCATCAACCGCCGGTCGGCGCTCCGCCGTCAGGATGGCGCCCGCCAGCCGCGCCGCCAGCCGTTCCACCTCCGCGAACGACGCCTCCACGCGTGTGAATCGGGTGCTGATGTCCCCTGCTGCCCCGGCCAGCCCGAGGGCGACGCTGCCCGGCCCCCATTCCGCCTCCAGCCGCTGGCAGGCCATCCCGATCAGGTCGCCGGAATACAGGCGGTTGTCCGGCCCCAGGATGGTCGAGTGGCTGGCGAAGCTGAAGATCGCGGCAATGATTGTCCCCTCCGGAGCGATGGCCAGCACGAACGGCACAGCCGGATCATGTGCAGCGTCGGGTATGATCCGGTTGCGGGCGATACCCTCCGCCTGCCCGGTCCCGATCAGGAGCGTGGCAGGGCGCTGGTTAGCGGCGGCTTCGGCCGCCGCGCGCGCCATCAGGGCCTGCACCTCGCGGGCCAGCTCCAGGCGGTAGGCGCCCAGGTAACCCTCAGCGGCCGGGTCCAGCCGGAAGCGGACGATCCCGGCAAAGCCCGAATGGGTGTGGGTCGCAGCCACCATGACTGCGTCCGGCGGGCAGTCGCAAGCCGCCGCAATCTCGCGGCGCGCCTCCGCTACGAACCCGGCGTCAACACAGACTGTGTCCAGCGTTACCAGGCAGACCCGTTCAGTCCTGCTGCCCACCACGCAGGCCCGCACCGAGAGATCGTCGTGTACCCCCACTGCGCCGCCGGTGCGGTGCATGTACCCGGCGAGCGGCCAACCCGTTTCCATTGGCAGACCTACGCGTGCAGCGCCAACCTGAATCATGGCAACCCTCTTGACAAAAGGAATAAAACCGGATTACAAGAATTATAGATCAGATCACCTGATGATGTGGGAATGTGAGGGGCAATGACCGTCAGCGAGATCCGGCGACCGGGCAGCCTGACCGACCAGGTGGTGGCTGAACTGCTGAACGCTGTCCAGGCGGGGGAGTACCAGCCCGGTCAGCAGTTGCCCCCCGTGGATCGCCTCGCGGCCAACATGCAGGTCGGGCGGAGCACGATGCGCGAAGCCCTGCGCCTGCTGCAGGCGCGCGGGGTTGTGCAGATCATTCACGGGCGCGGCACATTTGTGGCCCGGCCGCGTATCACCCGGGCCACCGGCGCGCTGTACGGGTTCACCGAGATTTTGCAGGGACGCGGCCTCAGCGCGTTGTCCCGCATCATCGAACGCAAGCAGAGCCCGGCGGACGACACGATTGCGGAAAAGCTCCAGATCCCGCCTGGGACGGAAGTTGCTATCCTGAAGCGCCTGCGCTTGATTGATTCAACTCCGATCGGCCTGGAGACATCCATCAGTGTCCGTGCCCGGTTTCCCGAATTGCTGGAGATGGAGTGGGCGCCGAATACGTCGTTGTACGCCCTGCTCCAGGAGCGCTACGGGGTGATCCCGACCACGGCGACGCAGCGCATCAGCGCCGTCCTGCTGGACAGGGAGCAATGCCAGCTGCTGGATATTGAGCCGCCCGGCCCGGCCCTGCTGGTTGAGACTGTCGCCTATGATCAGCACGGCGTGCCGTTCGAGTGCGGCCACTCATTGTACGCCGGCGATCGCTACGATTATTGCGTGCACCTGAAGCGAGAGTAGGACTCATGCCGATCGACTTGCTGCTGGCCGTGGATGGCGGCCAATCCCGGACCCTGGCCTTGCTGGCCACGCTGGAGGGGCGCATCCTCGGCGCCGGGCTGAGTGGCCCGGCCAATCACATCCACGAGCCGGGCGGAATGGAGCGCATCAACCGGGCGCTGCGGGAGGCGATTGGTGGTGCGTTCGGGCAGGCAGGGCTGCCCGTGGAGCGAGTGCGGAGCGCCTGCTTTGGCATGACCGGTGGGATGGAGGTGGTGCCGGACGTCGTGGGTGCCTTCCTGGAGTGCGCCGCGCTGACCGCGGTCGAGGATTCGGTGACCGCGCTGGCCGGGGCCGGTCTGGCCCGGCCGGGGGTGGTGGTCATCGCCGGGACGGGCGCGGTGGCCTACGGGCAGACGGCGGACGGGCAGCATGCCAAGAGCGGCGGCTGGGGCTATATTATGGGTGACGAAGGCAGCGCGTACGACATTGGCATCCACACGCTGCGTGCGGTAACGCAGAGCGCAGACGGTCGCGGCCCGGAAACCAGCCTGACGACGGCGGTTCCGGCCCATTTTGGCGCGGCCGACCTGGTCCAGGTCCAGCAGCGCGTTTACGGCGGAGCGATCACCCGCCCTCAGATCGCAGAACTGGCCGCGGTGGTGGGCCAGGCGGCAGGTGAGGGCGACCCAACCGCCCGGGGGCTTCTGGCAGAGGCCGGGCGCAGCCTGGCACAACTGGCGCTGGCAGTGCTCCGCCGCCTGGGGATGCTGGAAGCCGGGCTGAGTGTCTACACGACAGGCGGCGTTTTTGGCGCGGGCGAGTGGATTGCGGAGCCGTTCCGGACGGCGGTGGCGGCTGCTTCGCCCCGGACGGAAGTGCGCCCCGCCGCCTTCGCACCGGTGATTGGCGCGCTGCTGCTGGCCCGCCAGCAAGCCGGACAGCCCATTACGGACGACACCATCGAGTTGATCCAGACGACGTTGCCCGCGCTGGCGCGCTCCAAGTCTGGTTGATGCGCCTGGCAGGCTGCGCGGTGGGAAAGGAGGCATGCAAACCGCAACTACTGGCTGCACGTGAACTATAGTGCTGTGCTCTGAACACAATCAGCAATTGAGGAGGAGTACGATGTTTAAGCGTTCCGTTTTTGTGGTGATGGCCCTGGTCATGGTGCTGTCCCTGGTGCCGATGGTCTCCGCCCAGGACCCGGTGACCGTCAAGTTGTGGATGCACATCCATCCGCCCCGGGTTGAGCTGGACGAAGCGTTGATTGCCCAGTTCATGGAAGAGAATCCGGACATCGTTGTCGAGTACACAACGGTCCCCGACCAGGAATGGGATCCGACGCTGGCCACCGCGCTGGCGAGCGGCAGCGGCCCGGACCTGTTCAACCAGGCCACCTTTGCATTCGGTGACTACTACAGCCAGGGCATCCTGGCCCCGGTCGATCCGGTGGCCGCTGGCTACGCGGACCAACAGGCGATCTTCGATGCCTATGCCTACGGTGACACGCTGCTGGCCGGTGCCGTGTTTGACAATGTGCTCTACGGCCTGCCGACCGAGCTGAGCGCTTACGCCTGCTACACGAACGATGACCTGTGGGCTGCGGCCGGGCTTGACCCCGCGACCGACTTCCCGGCCACCTGGGAAGAGATGAAGGAAGTCGCCGAGAAACTGACCATCCGTGACGCCAACGGCGCGCTGGTTCAGCGCGGGTTCGACTTCATCTGGAGCAACTCGATCTTCACGATGCTGATCCTCAACCCGATGGTTCAGCAGCTCGGCAGTGACATGATCGACGAAGTGGCGCTGACCGCCCACATCGATACGCCGGAAGTGCGCCAGGTCATGGGCTACTGGAACGACTGGGTCAACACCTGGAAGCTGGGTGGCCCGCAGTACACGTTCACCCGTGACGCCTTCCTGGCAGGCGAGATGGCAATCGACTGCGATATGGGCAACTGGGGCGTGCCGCAGGTGGTTAACGCGGGCATCAACTACAGCCTGCATCCTCAGCCGCGCTGGGCCGATGCCGTGAACAACAGCGCCATGGCGAATTACGCTTACTTCTTCATGGTGAATTCGGCTGCCGCGCCGGAAGTCCAGGCGGCCGCCTGGAAGCTGGCAAGCTTCCTGACCTCCGAGCCGCAGCAGTACCTGGATGTGGCCGGGCTGTTCCAGTCCAAGCTGGATTTCGTCGAGTCCGAAGTCTTCCAGGAGAACGAGATCATGCCCGTCTTCCTGGAGGAAATGGGTGTCAGCAAGTACCATCCGCGCATCCCGGCCTTCTTCGAAGTGGCCGACGCCCTCATGCGCGGGCGTGACCGGATTGTCGTTGGTGGCGAGAGCATGGATGTTGTCCTGCCAGAACTGGAGCAGGAAGTCAACGACATCCTGGCACGCGTGGCCAGCCAGCAGTAACCCACAGATAATCGCAACCGGGGCAGGCGCAAGCCTGCCCCTTCCTGATCAGCGCCTGCCACCACCGCAGTCGCGGGGAGCACAAGGGGGTGGGAATTTTGGAATCATTGCGCAAACGCTTTGGGGGCGGGTCATCGGTGGAGCAGCGGCAGATCTGGGGCCTGTTCTTCGTCCTGCCCACCGTCCTCTTCTTCGCTATCTTCTTCCTGTACCCGATTGTGACCGGGCTGCTGTACAGCCTGACCGATTTCACGCTGCTGCGCCCGCCGGTCTGGGTCGGCCTGCAGAACTACCAGGACCTGCTCAAGGATCGCCTGTTCGTGAAGTCGATCAGCGTCACGCTGGGCTATGTGGCCGGCACGACCGTTCCGGTCTGGGTGCTCTCCTTGCTGGCGGCCGTGTTATTCTACCAGCGCTTCCCGGCCCGCGAATTCTTCAAGACGCTGTTCTTCACGCCAGTGCTGCCTTCGCTGGTGGTGGTGGCGATCCTGTGGCGGATTCTCATGCAGCCCAACGGGCTGCTGGCGGGCCTGCTCCGCCCCTTCACCGGCCTGGGGGAGATCAACTGGCTGAATAACCCTAAACTGTCACCGATCTCCATGATCATCATCAACGACTGGACGACCATCCCGTTCTACATGCTGATCTGGCTGGCCGGGCTGACCGGCATTCCCGGTGAGTTGCGCGACGCAGCGCGGGTTGATGGGGCAAACCGGATCCAGTCGTTCCTGCGGGTGGAACTGCCGCTGTTGCGTCCGACCGCGGTGTTTGTGGCCGCGATTTCCTCGATCAACGCTTTCCAGGCGTTTACGCTGCAGTACACGATTTCGCCAGGCCGCGGCGGGCCGATCGACGTCAACACCACGATGGGTCTGCTGATCTGGAAGTACGGCTTTCAGTTCTACCGCATGGGGGACGCTGCCGCGGTATCGGTGGTGTTGTTCGCCATGATCCTCGTCGTCACCGTGCTCCAGCTGGCGCTGACCCGGGGCGAGCAGTACTCGCTCGATTAGGAGAGCCATACCATGACCAGACTGACTCAAGCCTCTCCTGCTTTCCCACAAGCGACTCTCGTCCGGCGGTTCGTGCTGTGGCTGGACGATCTGCGCCGGCATCCGGGGCGCCTCGTCTTGCTCGCGGTGGCGCTTTTCGTCGCGGCGCTGTTCGCCCTACCGCTGTACTTTATGGTCAGCAGCAGCTTCAAAGCGGAACCGGAGGTGCTCGCCTCCCCGGTGCACTGGATTCCGGAAGACTTCCAGGGGCTAAGCAATTTTCAGAAGGCTTTTGAGGAGATACCGCTGGGCCGCTACTTCTTCAACAGCTTTCTGATGGCCAGCATAGACGTGGTCGTGACGGTGCTTTTCTCCGCGCTGGCCGGCTACGGCTTCGCCAAGTACAATTTTCCCGGCAAGCGGCTGGCCTTCCTGTTTGTGCTCAGCACAATTATGGTGCCGTTCCAGATTCTGCTCGTGCCGCTGTTCATTGAGGTCAACGC
>CAZGYW010000192.1:0-5839 GCA_964530495.1 uncultured Anaerolineae bacterium | reverse complement strand
CGATCTGTGACTTCGTAGCACAGCACCGCCCGCAACCCTGCTTCCTCAACCGCATCAGCAATGACATCCAGGCTGCCCTCAATGGCATTGGGACTTGCGTGATGATCGATTAACGTGGTGGTACCATGCTTGACGGCATCCACAAGGCTGACCAACGCGCTGAATCGCACCGCATCCGTATCGAGGGCCTTGTCCAGCGGCCACCACAACCGCTGCAGAATCTCCGGAAAATCTCTTGGCGCCGGCCCTGGAATCGCAAGCCCGCGAGCATAAGCACCATAGAAGTGCGTGTGGGCGCAGATGTTACCTGGCATCGCGTATTGCCCTTCGGCATCCACGACATCATCACCGGAATGCTTGTGTTGCAGGGTCGATGCCGGGCCAATTTCGGTGATCAGCCCGTCCTGGATGTGTAGCGCGCCATCTTCCAGAATGCGTGGTTCTTTGCCCCAGGTAACGATCCTGGCATTGGTTAATAACATCACTGGATCCTAGTCTTCAAGATAAGCGGGCGTCGCCAGCGGACCGCCCAGGGCCGCGATCCGCTCGCGAATCTCAGCGATCACGGTTTGAATCGCCTCAACACTCATCTGCACTGGCATCACCACCCGGTCACTTCGGTTGGGTCGGGCCGTCGTTGCCACCACATTCCCAAGCTCACAGGGTATCCTCAGCTGAGCCCCACCGTCATCAGTGCTCTTTTCAACTTCCCAGTGTCGGTCAGCAGTGATACCAGCGCCGCGCAGCGCATAGAACACCCGATCCACAAATGCATCCGCTGTGCTGTACAGCTCTTCAATCCTTTGCGCCGCCACAAATCGATCCCATGTGGTGTAGATGAACACCACAGGTCTGCGGGATGGATTGAGAATCGGGGGAACCCGATCCCGAAGTTCCCCCAACTGGATTTTGTAGTATAGACCATCTGCGCGTGGATGGTCAGGCTCATCCGGCAATAGATCGCGGCGGCGCACCAGCTCATGACCTGTACGCCGCGCATAATAATGAATCGCACTGTTCTGGGAGCCAAACGCTCTGCTCAAGAAGAACGCCAGATACTCCGCATGAATACCATGGGTCGCCTGTCCGTGCGGAATCCGGTACCAGTGACTGTGCCGCACATGCTCCAGATCGGCCCGCCGGTTGATGACACCTACCAGCACGCGGTCTTCAGGATACATACCTGCCTGTCATCATCACATTTCTGGATGCGTTTCGCGCCAGGCCAACAGCCTGCTGTCAATCTCACCGACCAGTTGCTGGTGATCCACCCACCACTGTGGGCTCATCTGGGCATTCAGCTCTTCAACAGTCTTACCCTGCTGTTCGACCCAGGTGTAGTACTTGAGATTATGCCATTGGCGCTGAATATCGGGCGTGCCGCGCTTAATCCAGTCCGTCTTCTGCCACTGCAGGAGGCCGCGTATGGTCGCGGTGGCCTCGGCCTCATCCATCCGGCCATAATCCTGCGCCATGGCCGCCATGACACTGTGGTAGCGATCCATGCCATCGGTTGCGATGGTCACTACGACATCATCCGCGCCAAGCCCGTAATACCTGGCGGTCTTGACAGCACCGATAATGTTACAAATGCTGCTAATTCCCAGGATGCGCGCATACTCGTTGACAAGCCCTTCATCCAGCCCAAACCGCTTCACCAGCGTCTCACGCCCGGCATCCTCCGCAAGTACCTGCAGAACCCGCTTGGTCTCAATGTCATCAATACACATGAGGGCATCCATGTTCATGACATTGTGAATCCAGGTCGCGTGCTTGTCGCCGATTCCCTGAATGTCATGGCCACCATAGCCATTGTTGAACAGTGTCGGACACTGAATCGGTTCCAGGCCAACAATCTTGTGCTCCGGCCATACCTGTTTCAGCCGATCTCCAGCCGCAATAGTCCCGGCGCTGCCCATGGACGAAACAAAGGCGTTAACAACACCCTTCCCAATGCCTTGCGCCGCCAGCTCCTCGGCCAGTTCAACGATGGTATTCCCGGTCACATAGTAATGAAATCGGTAATTACCCATCACCTCGAACTGATTAAGGACGCGAACGTTTGGATCAGCGCGCCGCAATTCCCAGGTCTTGTCGTAAATCTCTTTGACGTTGCTCTCGCACCCGGGCGTTTTGATCACCGTCGCGCCATAGTCCTCGATCAGATCAAAGCGCTCCTGGCTCATCTCCTGAGGCAGGATCACGATACCCCGGTAGCCCATTCGCCCACCGATCCATGCCCCGCCAATCCCATAGTTACCGGTGGAGGGCCAGACCAGGGTATGGTGATCCGTATCGACTTCATTGAAGAGAGTCTTCTCCGCCAGGACTGAATACGCTGCGCCTACCTTATGGCTACCACTGGGAAACTCAACACCATACAACACCACGATGTTGGCATCCAATCCAGTGAGAGCCTTCGGAACAACAGTGTAGTAAATCTCATCCTGCGCGTTGCGCCACGTAACATTGTAAAGATTGATCGGCGCTAACGGGTCTTCCGTCCTTGCTTTCAATGCGCGCGCACGAACGTGCGGATCGATCCTGGATGGATGCAGCATTTCCTCAAATGTCGGGCCAAGGTAAACAGGAGACATGCGAGTGTTCCTCCCGAGCAGAGTTCAATGAATGGCGGATACTACCTCAATCCGCATCGGCACCAAGCAGCCGGACTTCCAGGCGCTTCATCATGTCATACAACACATCACGGCGGTGTGCCATGTCACGGTACAGGAGATACTCCTCATCCGTCATCTTAGCCGTACCACCGCCACTGGATTCGAGCAGAGCAGCGATCTCCTTGCTGATCTTTTCGTACGCCAACACGACTTCCCGATACTTACCGATCAACGTCGCATCATGTTCCTGTTGATTCGCATCCATGGGCATTCTCCCAATAGAACTCATTTCCGAAGGGCCAAACTGCCTGTCACGATTCCCGGACCGACCCACTACCCTCATCACCTGCTTCAACTACCGGGCCAACACCACGTCGGGGGGTATCACTATCGCTCTCACCCTCAAAACCATGCAACTCCGCCAGAACATAGAGCGGCCGCCCTCGAACCTCATCGTAAATCCGTGCAATGTACTGGCCCATGATGAAAAAGAAAAACAACTGGAATGAGCTCAGTAACAGCAGCACAACCAGCGTAGTGGCCTGTCCTTCGAACACAAGTTGTCCCGTGGCAAGGCGCAGCAATGCTACCACTGGAATGGCGACAATCGCAATAACCGCCAGCACCAGGCTGGCATACATCGCGACCTGCAGCGGAAAATATGAGAATCCGGTGATGGCATCCAGCGCAAAGCGCACCATCTTGCGCAGCGGATAGTTGGTTTCACCCCACACCCGCGGATCACGCACGTAGCTGACACCCGTCTGCTTATAACCAACCCAGCTCGTAAGGCCTCGAATGTACGGGCTGTGTTCGGGCATATTTCGGAGCGCGTTGACCACCCGCCGATCCATCAGGCGAAAGTCGCCGGTGTCCAGCGGAATCTCGATTTCCGCAATGCGATAGATGATGCGGTAGAACCACTTCGCCGTCTGGATCTTGAACCAGCTTTCACCTTCACGCCGCTCACGTACGGCGTAAACCACGTCGAAGCCTTCCTTCCAGCGCGAAATCATCTGGGGGATAATCTCAGGCGGATCCTGCAAGTCCGCGTCTATCAGGATAACAGCCTGCCCCGCTGCATAGTCCAGGCCAGCCGTAACTGCGATCTGGTGGCCGAAATTGCGGGCAAAACTCAAAACACGCACATTACTCGCTCGTTGTTGCAGCGCTCTCATCAATCCCAACGAGCTATCGCGGCTCCCATCATTCACCATAACCAGTTCCCAGGCCTCACCAAGCGGATCCATCACCGCGCCGATCCGTTCGTAAAGCGCGTCGATGTTGCCCTCTTCGTTGAAGACCGGTGCCACTATGGAGTAAACTGGCCGTTCCATCATCACCACATCTCAGTTCTGATTCCGTGTCAGCCGATCAAGAACAACCCTCATACTACGCACACTTCACCTGCTTAGCGCCGCCCGCACCGCACTGATCTGCGGCGCCACACGAACAGCCTGCCCTACCGACCCCATGGCCGCCCGAACATCCTTCAGGCCGCTCCCGGTAATCAGGACTGCCACACTATCTGCAGCCGCAACCACACCGGCTGTAATCGCTTGCTTGAGGCCAGCATAGGCCGCCGCGCCGGCCGGCTCCGCAAAGATACCTGAACCCTGCGCCAGCTCCGGAATCGCCGCAATGATCTCAGCATCGGTCACACTCACAAACGCGCCACCGGTCGCCCACACTGCGCGCAGAGCTTTGGCGCGATCGCGCGGCAGCCCGCTGCTGATGCTGTCAGCAATTGTGTGCGCATCGACTGGCTGCATGTCGCTCGGAGCCAGGCCTGATTGCCAGGCTTGCACCAGCGGAGAACTGCCCTTTGCCTGGACGCCAACCAGCCTCGGCAGCCGGTCAATCCAGCCCAGCGCCAGCATGTCGGTGAACCCCTTGTGCACACCACCAATGATGCTGCCATCCCCAACACTGACCACCACCACATCCGGTACCTGCCACTGCAACTGCTCGGCAAGCTCAAGCGCCACCGTCTTCTTGCCCTCAGTCGTCAACGGGTTGATGCCTGTACTACGATTGTACCAGCCAAATTCGTCACACACCTCCCAGCACAGGTCGAATGCGTCGTCGTAGGTTCCCTCCACAAGCAGGACCCGGGCGCCGTAGACGAGCAACTGGGCGATCTTGGCTTCCGGCGCAGTTGCCGGAACGAAGATCGTGGCCTCAACTCCTGGCATTGCTGCACATACTCCGGCCAGCGCGGCTGCCGCATTTCCGGTGCTGGCCGTTGCCACTGTTTGAATGCCAAGCTCGCACGCATGCGCCACGACCATGGCACTGGCTCGATCCTTAAATGACGCTGTCGGATTTCGACCATCATCCTTCATCCACAACCGCCGCACTCCCAGAGCACTGGCCATCCTCGGAACCTCGTACAGCGGCGTCCCGCCGATGGCCAGGGCTGGCACCCGAGCCCCGTCGGAAAGGGGCGCCAGTTGCCGGTACCACATTGAGCGTGCCCCCCCGGCCGGCCGCGTCTTCGGGATGCGTGCAAAATCGTAAACGATGTCCAGCGTGCCAACCGGCCCACAGGCTGGACATACGTACTCGAGGTCAGCAAAGCCGTATTCAGCGCCGCAGACCACGCAGCGCAATCCCTTGATATGGGTCAGCTTCCTGGCCAGCGCTACCCGCGCACAACCCATGTCCCGGTCTCTCCGTTCAGCGCACGTGCAATATTCGGCGGATCAGTGATCAGCGCTTGTCCCCCGCCCTTCTCCAGAAAAGCGATGATCGCCTGAATCTTTGGCAGCATGCTCCCCGGCTTGAAGTGTCCCTCACCTATATACCGTCTGGCTTCTTCGAGCGTCATCCGGTCGACCCAGTGCTGCTGTGGTGTGTTAAAATTCAGCGCCACCTTCTCCACCGCAGTCGAGATCAGCAGTAAATCCGCTTTGATATTGACCGCCAGGAGCGATGTCGCTCGATCCTTATCGATCACCGCCCGGGTGCCATGCAGGTAGCCATCTTCATCCTCGAAAACCGGGATGCCGCCGCCACCCACCGCCACAACAATAATGCCCTGATCCACAAGCCCCCGGATGGCATCCAGTTCTACAATTCGGATTGGCTCCGGGGAGGCAATCATGCGTCGCCATCCGCGCCCGGCATCTTCGGCGACAGTCCACCCATCAGCCTCAAACTGGCGGGCCCGCGCCTCGTCCATAAACCCGCCAATACCCTTGTCCGGATTCTGAAATGCC
>CAZGYW010000191.1:0-5861 GCA_964530495.1 uncultured Anaerolineae bacterium | reverse complement strand
GAGAGCATCTGCTTCGGGTGGGACTTACGGCTCAGCGGCCACAGGCGCGTACCGCCGCCGCCGGCCATGATCAAGGCATAGTAGTGTTCAGGTGCGGCCATCGTTCAACTCTTTTCCGGTAAGCAGCTACTCGTCAATAAGGACAAGAGACTCTATTTTCTGTTCCCACTAGTCCAGCGCATACGGCGCGGCACGGCCGCTGGCCAGGGCATATTGCATGCTGCCCGTTTGCCGGACGATGCCTTTCAACTCCATCAACATCAGCGTGGCGCTGGCCGTCGCCGCGGCAACCTCGCACTGGCGGCACAACTCGTCCACGTGCAACTCACCGGCCTGCTGCAGCGCCTCCACAATCCGACGCTCCAGCGGGTTTTCGGGCGCGATCTCCTGGACCGCCGCCCGCATCTGCGGCGCCTCGCGCGTCAGGTTGAGTTCATTCAGGACATCGTCAATGCTCATAATGAGTTTGGCGCCATCCTGAATAAGCCGGTTCGAGCCACGGCAGACCGGGCTGGTGGGTGAGCCGGGCACCGCGAACACGTCGCGCCCCTGTTCGGCGGCGCTGTCCGCCGTGAGCAGCGCGCCGCTTTTCTCCGGCGCCTCGACCACGATCACGCCCAAAGAGAGGCCGCTGATGATCCGGTTGCGCGGCGGAAAGTTCTTGCTCTCGGCCTGCGTGCCGGGCGGGAATTCGGTCAGCAGCGCGCCGCGGTCAATGATCTGGCGGGCCAGGTCCTGGTGTTCGGGCGGGTAGAGCGTGTCGATGCCACAGGGCAGCACCGCCAGGGTCCGGCCGCCCGCATCCAGCGCGCCCCGGTGCGCGGCCGCATCTATGCCTGCCGCCAGGCCGCTGACCACCGTAATGCCCTGGTTGGCCAGCTCGGCCGCGAGCTGGTAGGCCGTGTCACGCCCGGAGGCCGTCGCTTTGCGGGTGCCCACGATGGCGACCGCCCAGTTATCGGCAGTTGTTAAGGAGCCGCGAACGTACAGGACTGGCGGCGCGTCCGGCAGTTCCCGCAAGACGGACGGATAATCGGCATCTTCCAGCGTGAGCGCTGTCGCGCCGCAGTCGTCCAGGGTCTGCTGAATGGCGGCCAGGTTCAGCGTGCGGCGCGTCTCCTGCAGGCTCGCCACCGTTCGCCGGTCAAGGCCGGCTTCCAGTAAGGACTGCGCGCTGGCGTGCCAGGCATCCTCCAGGGAAGGGAAGTGCTTTTGCAGCAGGCTGAGCCGCAGCGGGCCTATCCCGGCCACGTGGTTGAAGCCGATCCAGTACTTGCGTGCGCTCAACGGGACGACCTTCCGCAACTCTTCGTCCGGCCGGGTTGTTGCCGCCGCCCGGTACGGATAATCGCCGGATCGGCTGGACGCAAACCGTCTGCTCACTGACGGGCAGACAGAATAGCAGGCTGATCATGGCCTGTCAAGCTACGGAGAATCTTACTCTGGTAGAAGGCCCGGTGGGATTTCGACCGTCATCCGGCGGTTGTCGATGTCGATTTCGAGGATAACCGTGGGGATGTCGGGCAGCAGGACTTCGCCGTAAAGACCGCCCTGGACGACAAACACGTCATTGGCGCCGGTTTCCAGCACTTCGCGGATGGTGCCGAGTGAAACACCGTCGGTGGTCAGCACCTCGGCGCCGATGATCTGGAAGGTGTAGTACTCGTCTTCTTCCAGGGGAATTGCGTCTTCCAGGGAAACCATCAGGAGGTGATCGCGGTAGCGGTCAGCTTCCTCGCGGGTGTCGATCCCTTCCAGGCGCACGAGCAACTGTTCGCGGTGGCGGCGCGTGCCGGTCACCGTGAAGCCGATGGCCGACGTGGGATCATATGGATCGCGTCCGATGTAGACCACGTCGAGGTCAGCGATGCGCTCAGGATAATCGGTGATGATCTGCAGGCGCAGCTCACCCCGCACGCCGTGCGGGCGCTGAATCCGGCCGAGCACCAGAAAGTGGGGGGAAGAGGCGGGCAGACCCGCCTCCTGTGCGAACGCGGAATCGGGCATCAGTTGATTTCGAGCGTGATGCGCGCGCCCTGCTTGGCGGATTGCACCCGCAGCAGGGTTCTGAGCGCGTTGGCGACCCGCCCGTTACGACCGATAATACGGCCCATGTCTTCCTGGGCGACATGCAGTTCAAGGATGACAGCATTGCCTGCCGTAACTTCGGTGACCGCGACCTGCGACGGATCATCCACCAGCGATTTGGCGACGTATTCCACCAGTTCTTTCAAAACGATCCTCCCGACCGGTATGCACGGCAGATGATCTGCCAGTTGCACCAGGTGGCCCGGGGTATCCGGGCCAGCGCTGTGAGTGTCTTCGTGATAACTCAGGCGTCAGCTTCCGCTTCGGCCACGGGCGCCTTGACCGGCTTGGGAGTCGCGGCGTACTTGGTCTTGGGGCTGACGGTGCGCTCGGAAGCGGCCTTTTCTGCTTCCGCCACGAGGGTTTCCAGCGCCTCACCCTTTTGCAGGCGCACCAGGCGCTCGAGCGTGCCGAGCTGGGTCAGGATGTACTCGACCGTGTCGCTGGGCTTGGCGCCATTGCTCAGCCAGTACAGGGCGCGATCTTCATCAATCTGCATCGTGGCCGGCTGGGTGCGCGGATTGTAGAAGCCGATAGTCTCGATGCTGCGGCCATCCCGCGGGCTGCGGGCGTCGGCCACGACGATACGGTAGCTGGGCTGCCGCTTGGAACCAACACGGCGAAGACGAATACGAACCATGGTTGTTAAACTTGCTCCTTAGTTATCGATCTGCCCTAGGACAATCCTGGGATGTTGGGCAGTCGGCCTTTACCGATTTGCTGCATCATGCGCTGCATCTGGCGAAACTGCCGGATCAGCGTGTTAATGTCCTGCACCTGCGTGCCACTTCCCGCCGCCACGCGCCGCTTGCGGCTGGCGTTGAGAAGTTTGGGGTTGCGGCGCTCCTGGGCCGTCATGGATTGGATGATGGCCTCAATTTTCTTGAATTCCACGTCCGCCTGGGAGAGATCCACCTGTTTGCTGAGCCGGTTCATGCCCGGCAGCATGTCCAGGATCTGCCCCAGCGGGCCCATGCGCTTGACCTGCTGCATCTGGTTCAGGAAGTCTTCCAGCGTGAACTCATTGCGCAGCATTTTGCGCTGGAGCTTTTCCGCCTCGCGCTGGTCAAACGTGGCCTCCGCTCGCTCGATCAGGCTGAGCACATCGCCCATGCCCAGGATGCGGGAGGCCAGACGGTCGGGGTAGAAGACCTCGAGCGCGTCGAGTTTCTCACCCGTCGCCAGGTATTTGATCGGGACCCCGGTGACTTCACGCATCGAGATGGCGGCGCCACCCCGCGCGTCACCGTCAACCTTGGTCAGGATCAGGCCGGTGACATCCAGCGTCTGATGGAACCCTTCGGCGATACGCACCGCCTCCTGGCCGGTCATGGAGTCCGCCACCAGCAGGATTTCCGCCGGGTTGGCGATCTGCTTGATCGTCTCCAGCTCGGCCATCATGTCCGCGTCGATCTGCAGGCGGCCCGCGGTGTCCACCAGGACCACCGAGGCGCCAGCCTCTTTCGCGGCCTGCAGGCCGTGGCGCACGATCTCCGGCGGGGAGACCCGGATTCCTTCTTCCCAGTAGGGGACATTGATCTGTTTGGCGAGCGTCACGAGCTGGTCGACCGCTGCGGGACGGTAGGTGTCAGCGGCGATCATAAACGGGCGCTTGCCCTCCCGGCGCAGATGCAAGGCCAGCTTGGCGCTGGTCGTGGTCTTGCCGGAGCCCTGCAATCCGACCATCATGATCACGCGGGGTGCCGGGCCGCTGAGGTTGAGGCGGCCGGCCTCGCCAAGGGTGGCGATCAACTCCTCGTGGACGATCTTAATGACCTGCTGCGCAGGATTAAGATTCTTGGTCACTTCAGCGCCAATAGCGCGTTCTTTGACGCGCTTGATGAAGTCTTTGGCAACCTTCAGGTTGACATCCGCTTCCAGCAGCGCCAGGCGCACTTCGCGCATCGCGCTGTCGACGTCAGCCTCACTGAGCTTGCCGTGGCGACCGAGTTGATCAAAGACCGTCTGGAGTTTTTCGGTCAGATTCTCAAACATGATCAATCCCTCTATGGGCAGTGTGGAATTCTAGTGGAAAGGGGGGCATTCGTCAAGGTGCGGGCGCCACCGGGCAAGCGTCCAGCGGACTGGACTGGTCAGGCGTCTGGAATCGTGGACAATAGGGAGGCTTGTCGGCAAACGCTTGCATTCCTGTGAAGGCGCGATCATGACCTCAGACTATACGCAGCCCAATGCCACTCCGCCGCAGATGCCCCCGGGTGCGCCGCCGCCTGCCCGGCCGGCGCCAGGGCGGCGGGGAGGGTGTGTCGTGGCGCTGCTGGGAGGGGTGCTGATCCTGCTGCTGCCGCTGTTCGTGGCGGGGGCCGGGCTGGTGCTATACCTGTTCTTCCCACCAGCGCCGGTGAACATTCTGATTCTGGGGCTGGATGCCCGGATGGGAGAAGGGTATCTCACCCGCACGGATAGCGTGATGGTGATGGGTGTCCAGCCATCCAGCCTGAATGCCAGCCTGCTGTCAGTTCCACGCGACCTGTACGTGGACACGCCCGGCTACGGCCTGCAGCGGGTCAACACGGTTAATGTGCTGGGCGAACAGGACGAGCCGGGCAGTGGGGGGCGGCTGGCAATGGCGGCCATCGCCCAGAGCTTCCAGATTCCGGTTGATTACTACCTGCGCATCAACTTCGACGGGTTCATTGGCGTGATCGATGCGCTGGGCGGGGTTGAGATTGAGGTTCCGAACCTGCTCATTGACTACGAGTATCCCACAAATGATTCCGGCACCATGACGGTGCAGTTCGAGCCAGGCTGGCAGCATATGGATGGCTGGCATGCACTGGCGTATGCGCGCACCCGCCACGCTGACGATGACTATCGCCGGGCCGAGCGCCAGCAGCAGGTGGTCATGGCAATGGCGCAGGCTATGCTCAAGCCGCAAAACTGGCCGCGGCTGCCCGGCGCAGTGGCCGCATTCTCCCAGTCGGTTGATACCGATATGACTCTGCTCGACCTGGCAGCGGTAGCGCCGCCGCTTGTGCTGGATGGCGCTACAGGGTCGATGCCGCGCCTGGTCATTGACCGGGATGTCATCCAGCGCTCGCCGGAAGGGTATGCCATTCCCAACTACACGGCGATCAGCGCCTGGCTGGACCGCTACCTGCGCTAGTATTCGCGGCTGATCAGGCGGTGGTAGGCCCCCGCCCAGTCGTCCGCGGTGCGGGTCAGACGGGTGACTTTTGTCTCCGCGAAGTGGGGCAGGAGGCTGACCAGCGCCTCTGGCATACGCTGCCATTCCTCCGCGCGGATCATGGCATTCAACTCATCCGCTTTGCGACCCACCCAGCTCCAGCGCTGACGGAGTTGCTCCGCTTTGATCCAGTAATCGCGGTCTTCCCACACAGCGGCCGACTCGTCGATACCCTGGTCGATTTCGCGCAGGCTGAAGACCAGGCACGCGAGCATGTCGCGCGTTTCTTCATCCATGGTGGTTTTGGCGCCCAGGTGGCGCAGCAGCTCGGCGCACAGACGCATCAGGCGATTGCGGTTCTTCCCGGTGCTGTCCGGGTTAATGACACGGCTCATCGGACGAGACTCCTGAGGTCGTTCTGGTAAGCGATTTTACAGGCGTATCACCTTACTCAACGGTTGGGGGGATGTCAAGATCGGGGTGCGCGGTCGTGCGCCAGATGCAGCCAGTCGTCCGGAGCCACAATCGAAAAACCGCCCGCGCTGCTGGCTGGAAAGTCGGCGCGGGCGGTATTTCTGTGGATGACTATGGGGCGCTAGAGCTTTGGTCCTGCGGCAACGACTTCCGG
>CAZGYW010000190.1:0-5866 GCA_964530495.1 uncultured Anaerolineae bacterium | reverse complement strand
AGAGCGACCCCAGCCCGTGCATGCGGTAGCGCCCGGAGTTAAAGACCAGCAGCAGGTCGGCGCCGCCCGCTTCCTCGAATTTGGCCGAAATCCCGGTGCCCGCCCCGGCGGCGACGATGATGTGGCCGCTGGCCAGCCGGGCGTGCAGCCGTTCCATGACTTGTGTACGGGTGTACTGCTTCATCTGGTTTCTCCCTGGTTGGTTAGCATGTCCAGCATCAATTGCCCGGCGAGCCGGGCGAATTCCGGATCGTCGATGTGGTGCGCATCCTCAACAACGCGGATCGCAGGACTGAGTTCGGATCTGAGGGTCTCAAACAGCGCCGCGTTAGCTTCCGGGGCGTAGAAGATCTTGCCGGGCCGGTCGATTGAGGACAGGCCGCCCAGCGGCAGCGCCACAACTACCGGACCCTTCGCCTGGTTGAGCTGGCCGGCGATGGTGCGGGCGATGGCGACGTTCTCGGCAACATCGGTGCGCAGCGTGGTCATGGTCGGGTTGTGGACGTTCAGGGTGCGGTTGGCGAAGCGCTCCGGCACCTGGTCGCGCGGGGGCAGCACCACGGTATCGCACGCGCCGGGCACGATCACCTGCGGCAGCCCCAGCGCGCCAGCCATCGCCAGGCGATCCGGTCCGGCGTCGTGCAGACCGCCCACCAGGTGCGCCCCGATCTCGGCCAGGGTCATGTCCATGACGGCATGGATGCGGCCCATCTCCATCAGGCGCTCCATGGTGCGCCCGCCCACGCCGGACGCATGAAATACCCAGGTCTCGTTCCCGGCCTGCTCAACATGGCGGCGGGCCGCGCTCACGCCGGGCGTGGTCGTGCCGTACATGGTCAGGGCCACGACACGCTTACCGGACGGCTGGTACGGCCGGTAGCCGCGGGCCATCCCGCAGATCGCCGCCGCCGCGTTGTTGAGTACCATCTCCAGCATGGGGTTGAGGCCGCCGATGTCCAGCAGGGAGGGCATCATCACGATGTCGGAGATGTCCACGTGCCAGCGCGTGTTGCCGGAGGCGAGGGTGGAGACCATCAACTTCGGTACGCCGTAGGGCAGGGCGCGCATAGCCGCCGTGCAGATCGTCGTGCCGCCAGACCCGCCGACGCCCACCACGCCGTGAGCGCGCCCCTCCGCCACGAGCCGGTTCAGCAGCGCCGCCGCCCCCTGCGAAACCAGCGCCACCGCTTCGCCGCGCGGCAGGGCCTGGATTGCCGCCGCGTCGCGTCCTGCCGCTGCCGCTACGTCAGCGAATGCGATATCCGCCCCCGCTTCCGCGGCGCGGCTGGCGCTGACATCCATCAGCAGCGCGGCGCAGCCGTGGGCCCGGACG
Organism: uncultured Anaerolineae bacterium; assembly: GCA_964530495.1. Taxonomy (GTDB): domain Bacteria; phylum Chloroflexota; class Anaerolineae; order Aggregatilineales; family Ch27; genus CAZGYW01. Next base: position 4,533 of record CAZGYW010000190.1, on the reverse strand, counting down.
CGCTCCGCCAGAAAGGTGGTTTCCGGCCCCTTGGTATCCAGCGTTCCCATCACCACGATTGTCGGCGTTGACGCGTCCTGCGTCATGGCTGCACGTCCTTCCTGCCTGACGGCACAACAGGGGTGACCGCCGCGCACCGTTTGCCTGTCGGATTGGTGGTGAGGCTGTGTGGCGCGCGGGGGTCAGGTCACAAAGGCCAGCGGGGCTGAGCTGAGAAGGAGTCCCTGGCGGCCAATCATACCGCCGTCACACTGATTGCGACAGGGAAACGACGTGGCGCAGGTCCAGGGGCTGCCGCCTGTGTTCCGGCCTGAACGGAATGCCATCGGTTGGGGAATCGACCGCCGTCTGGAAACAGGCCGGTCATCCGGGCTTCTGTGCACTTCGGAACCCGAAAGCAGGAAGCCCGGATGACCGGACGCGCTTTTTACCAGCCTGGATTACGCGCCGGCGCTCAGGCTCAGGCCTGGCCGGTCAACTTCTTTTTCAGCTCAGCCAGGAAGGGGATATCCTGCCACTGGTCGGGTTGAATGGCGTCCCAGCTTACACCTGTTGGGTCAGGATAGGTGGTGTGGGTTTCGATCGCTTCATCCGGCGTGATAATCCAATCCAGCGGGGTATCATGCCCCTGCATCACGATCCGCTCGTCAGCCACGATCTGCAGGGGGTGAACCGTGGTGATCACCGGCGTGTCGGGCGTAATCAGCCCGACTTCGCGGAAGATGCCCAGCTCCAGGTCTGCAAAACCGCCGCCTTTGCCCGTCCGGCCGCCGTTGGGGGTCACCGCGACACAGCCGACCACCACCAGGTCAAACGGCTTCATCTCTTCAAAGCGGACCTTGATGCCGTGTTCAACGGCGCCCCAGATCGGCCCGACTGCTTCAAACGGGATGCCCCTGCGGGTCAGGTCCTCGGGGTCCAGCAGGACAAAGGGGTATTCCTGCATCAGCTCGGGAATGGGGGCGTACAGCAGCTTGCCTTCCCGCAGCGCCCGCAGCCGGACCGGGATCTGGGGCGGGTCCGGGTTGCACTTCACAACTTTTGCATTGGTCCAGATTGGCAGGCTGGCCAGGCGTTCAGCGGCACGGTCGGCCCCGACAAAGTCCGGGATGTGGCTCCGGACCTCACCGACGTTCACCTGGTTGGTCTCCAGGGCGGTCCATACCTCGGCACGCAACACAGCCTTTTCGGGGCTGCGTCCCTGCCAGCGCAAGTCCTGGGTCTGATGGGTACTCATGATTTGACTCCTTGCAGTTCGGCTGCAAGCCTGAGCCAGGCAAAACGTCTCAACTCGTCTTCAGCACAGCACCGATTATGGGGTGTTGCCCCGGTTTGTCAACCGCGGCCTGCCGCCGGTCAGACACCGGTGTGCGGACCCACCTGTGACTGGATCATGTAGTCGGCAATGTCGGCGTCGATGACCAGGGAGTTGACCAGCTTGCTGGCGGTGGCGGCCAGCACCGCTTTGCGCTTGTGATGGCCGGCCGCCAGCAGCCAGACGTAGCTGGTCAGGGCAGCCCGCTGGAGGTCATCAAAATTGACGGTGAGCAGAATGTCCTGGTAGCTCTGCCGCCAGGACGGCAGCCCGATCAAGCGGCCCTCGGCATCGAAGATGTGGCCAAGCATCTCGCCCGCCATCTGCTGGGCAGCGCCTTGCTCCTGCAGCTCGCTGTACATCTGGGTATACAGCCGGGAAACATGCTCGCCATCGGAGCTGACAAATTCCTGCTGCGAGATGAAATACTCCATATCGCTGTGATCAATGCCGCTGACGGACATGAACAGCGCCGACACATCCCGCAGGCTCAGCACGGTTTCCAGGGCGCGCTGGGCATCCGGGCTGAGGATAGGACTGACCCCCAGGCGCTGGCGCCGCTTTTCCGGTTCCACATAGGGCAGTGAATAGGCCCGTGACCCCAGGCAGCGGTGCCCCAGCGTAGTGACCACCTGGTTGGCGGTGTAGCTGTAATCCTCACTGATGCGCTGCGCGGCCAGCGGGACCCATTCCGTTCCGGCGAACCAGTTTGAAGTCGGAATGACGAGCTGGGCGAAACGCATCAGGGTGTAGCCCGGCCCGATCCCCACTTTTGCCGAGCGCAGCGGCATGCCAGTCAGGGCGTGGGTCGCCGCCAGCAGCGCGACAAACTCGGTGCGGATGATGGCGTTGTCAAGATAGTCGCCGCGGGCGTTGCGGGGCAGGGCGGCCACCACTACCTGACGCAGGTGCGGGAACAGGCTGTGCAGCGCGCGTTCTTTGGCCGTGTCGCGGGGCACGCAGGTGAGGCTGAGGGCGTTGGCAGTCGTGGCGACTCTGAACGCGCGGTTCAGGCTGGTCCACGACTGGCCAGGAAACGGCCCGTCAATCGGGTCGATGCAGTCCTGGGAACTCATCCGGTTCACCACCAGGCTGCGGAAGAGGCGGATTCCCAGCCTGATCTCCTCTTCCAGAAACTGGGCGATGGGTTGCGGCATGTGCTGGATGTACAGAGGGATGTTCTCCACCCAGCGCAGCCCCTCGTGGATGTGCTCCACTTCGGCGGTATGCTGGCGATCAAAGAGGGAGTCAAGCGGATAGTCGAGGTAGTTGGCGATCCGGACGAGGTCATCGGCCCGGGGCAGGTTGTTGCCGGTCGTCCACCGGCTGACGAGCGCCGGGCTGCGCCCTATCGCTTCCGCCAGGTCCTTCTGGGTAATGTTCCGGCTGATGAGCTGTTGGCGTAGATTCCGGGCGAATAACTGGTGCAGATCATCCGCGGTGACCGACATATGGCCCTCACGTTGCTAAATGTAAATCAGATATTCAATTGGATTAAACTGCTGCATGGCAGATTTACAGACTGTCTATTGACCAAAAGTGAACTCTGCTTCACGATGAGTATATCGTTGAGCAAGCGCTCGGCAAAACGTCTTCCTCAGCCTGGCGACGCCTGTCGCCACGACCCCAGCACACGTTCGACTGTCTACCAAGGAGTGCTATACCCAATGTTCCGCACGAACCGCCTGATTTGTTTGTTGCTCGTAGTAAGCATGCTGCCGCTGATTGCAGCGCCGGTCGCAGCCCAGGATGATCCCCTGCGCGTTACCTATGTCGTGAATGGTGTGCTGGGCGATAAATCATTCATCGATTCCGCGATGCGCGGCCTTGACCGTGCAGTTGAAGACTTCGATATCGACCTGGAAGTGATTGAGCTGGGCATTGATGTTTCGAACTGGGAAACCGGTCTCGATGACATGATGGCCGACAGCGACAGCTACGACATTCTGATCGTTGGCTCCTACAGCATGGTCGACTATCTTTCGGCCCGGGCGCACCTGTACCCCGACAAAGTCTTCTTCATCTATGACGCGCCGGCCCCCTACGACAACCCTGACATCTGCGTGGACGCCTGCCAGAACGTTTACTCCTTCTCGACCCTGCAGAATGAGGGCTCTTTCCTCGTGGGTGTGTATGCGGCGGCGATGACCACGACCGACCTGGAGGGCATGAATGAAGAAGTCCTCCTGGGTGCTGTGGGTGGCGGCGACATCCCCGTGATCAACGACTTCATCGTTGGGTACGAGCAGGGCGCCTGCCTGGTTAACCCCGAGTCGGCAGTGCTGGTGCAGTACGCCGGTGGCTGGAATGACCCGGCCCGCGGCAAGGAAATCACCCTGGCCATGTACGAGCAGGGCGCCGATATCGTGTTCCAGATCGCCGGCGCGACCGGTGACGGCGTGTTCGAAGCTGCTGAGGAGCGTGGTCGTTTCGCCATAGGCGTGGACTCCGACCAGGAGATGTTCGAGATGGAAAGAGACCCCGAAAAGGCCGAGCGCATCCTGACCAGCATGGTCAAGAACATCGATAACCTGCTTTACCGCGCGATTGAGCTGTACCTGGCGGACGAGCTGGTGCTGGGTGAAGCGGAAGCCCTGGGCATCCCCGAAGGTGGCATCGCCCTGGCCTACAACGAGATCTACGAGAACAGCACTCCTGAAGAAATCAAGGCGTTGATCACGGCTGTCGAAGAAGCGGTCACCAATGGTGATATCGCCGTCAACACCGTATTTGGTGAAGATGGCGCCACCGTCGGGATGGGCTGCGACGCGATGCCGGAAATCGAGTTTGATGTTACCGAGTACCTGAAGTAGCCCGGTAACTCCCTGTTGCCTGAAGGCGCGCGGCCCCCTCCCTCGCGCCTTCAGGTGATGTTCTACTCTGGGCATGGCCCCATAGTCCCCTGGGCAAATGGCATGACACAGCGCACGCATGACGAGCACACCCCGCGCCCGTTGCTGAAGACAGAGGGCATCGTCAAGGTTTACCCCAACGGCGTTGCCGCCAATCGCGGTATCGATATTGACGTATACCCGGGCGAAATCTACGCCATTGTGGGGGAAAACGGGGCCGGCAAATCCACGCTGATGAAGATGCTGTACGGGTTGGAGACCCCGACCTCCGGCCAGATCTTTCTGCGCGGCGAACCGGTCACCATCGACTCGCCGGAGAAGGCAATCCAGCTCGGCATCGGCATGGTGCACCAGAACTTTATGCTG
>CAZGYW010000189.1:0-5894 GCA_964530495.1 uncultured Anaerolineae bacterium | reverse complement strand
GATGATTTGTTACCCTCCCCAATCGGGCCTATAATTGCTGCAAAGTCCGACGCTCGCCATTCTCTTTTGAGGAGACCTGCCGCATGAAGAAAAACTTGCCCATTTTGCTCGTTGTGGTAATGCTGCTGGGCGCCCTCCCGGCCCTGGCCCAGGGCGGTGATACGCTGACCGTCCTCTGCACCCCGCAGGAAGACTGGTGCGTCGCCATGACGCAGGCGTTCGAGGCGGAGACCGGCATTGCCACCTCATACGTCCGCATGTCCTCCGGCGAATCGCTGGCCCGCCTGCGCGCCACCGCCGGCAATCCTGAGTTCTCGATCTGGTGGGGCGGCCCGGCGGATACGTTCATCGCCGCCGCGGAGGAGGGCCTGCTGGAGCCGTACGCTTCCCCCAACGCTGAAGCCATCGACCCGCAGTACCGGGATGCTGAGAACAACACCTGGACCGGCGTTTACGTGGGCGCGCTGGGCTTCTGCTCCAACATTGAACTGCTGGAGGAACTGGGGGTTGAGGCGCCAACCTCCTGGGAGGACCTGCTCAACCCGGCCCTGCAGGGCAACGTGGCCATGGCCCACCCGGCGACCTCCGGCACCGCCTTCACCGCCTTCTGGACGAACGTGACCCTGGCCGGGGACGCGCTGGAGCGCGCCGCGATGGCCGAAGAGGGCATGGACGAGGAAGCGATTGACGCGGCGCTGCTGGCCCGCGAGTACGTGGGCGCGGGCTACGATGAAGACGGCATGCCCACCCAGGAAGCCCTGGACAACGCCTTCGAATACTTTGCCGCCCTGCACCAGAACATCCTGCAGTACACGCGCTCCGGCTCCGCCCCGGGCCGTATGGCCGGATCGGGCGAGATCGCGGTGGCGATCATCTTCTCCCATGACTGCGTGAAGCTCCAGGTGGAAGGCTTCGAGGGCATCCTCCTCGGTACGTTCCCGGAGGAAGGCACCGGCTACGAAATCGGCGGCATGGGCATCATCAAGGACGCGTTTGAACTGGACGCTGCCAGGATGTGGTATGACTGGGCGCTGACGCCGGAAGCGCAGCTGATTGCCCAGAGCGTCAACTCCCTGCAGCTCCCGACCAACCCCGAAACCCCCGTCTCGGAGCTGTCGGTTGTGCTCTCGGAAGTCAACCTGATCAACTACAACTTCCCCGCGGCGGGCGCCAGCCGCATCGCCATCGTCGAGCGCTTTGACGCCGAGATCGCCCCGGAGCCGGTGGAATAGCCTGATCCCACCCCTCCCGGTATGCCAGTCAACATGCCCCCGTCACTGCCGTTCGACGGGGGCAGTTTCTGAAAGGGGCACGCTGTGGCTGCATCCCTTCGCCGTAACCTCAACCAGTTCAGGCGCATCTTCCAGGACCCGATCCTGACGGTGGCCCTGCTGCTCGTCACGCTCTTCCTGCTGCTGATGGTCATCCTCCCCATCCTGGCGATGATCGGGGAGAGCGTTTCGCCGGAAGGACTGCCGCTCTTTGCCCACTACCTGGGGGGCAGCAACTACCGGACGATCATCAGCAACACGGTGGTCATGGGCCTGGTGGTGGCCGCGCTGAGCACGCTGCTGGGCTTCCTGTTCGCGTTCGTGCAGGTCAAGGTCAAAGCCCCGCTCAAGCGCTTCATGCACATCGTGGCGCTGGTGCCGATCATCTCGCCGCCGTTCGCCGTGGCCACCGCCACGCTCGTGCTCTTCGGGCGTAACGGCATGATCAGCAAGGGTATTTTTGGCATTCGCTATGACATCTACGGGCTGGACGGGCTGTCGTTCGTGCTGGCGCTCTCGCTTTTCACCGTGGCCTACATGAACCTCAAAGGCATGATGGAAGCCCTGGACCCGGCCCTGGAAGAAGCCGCCACCAACCTGGGCGCCAACAAGTGGCGCATCTTCTGGACGGTGACCGTCCCGATGCTGATCCCCGGCATCCTGGGGTCGTTCCTCCTGATCTTCGTGGAGGCGATCGCCGACCTGGGCAACCCGCTGGTGCTGGGCGGCAATTACGAAGTGCTGGCCACCCGCATCTACATCTCCGTAATCGGCCTGTACGATACCACCGGGGCCGCAGTGCTCTCTGTGATCCTGCTCGTGCCCTCGCTGACGGTGTTCGTCATCCAGCGCTACTGGATCAGCCGCCAGTCGGTCGTGTCGGTGACAGGCAAGCCGACCGGCACGCCGCAGCTCATCACCACCCCCTGGGTGCGCTGGACGTTGTTCGGCGTCACCATGGCGGTCAGCCTGCTCATCGTCCTGATCTACGCCACGATCTTCATCGGCGCGTTCACCCGCGTCCCCGGCGTGAACAACAGCTTCACCCTGGCCAACTTCGATTTCGTGATCAACGGCTACGGCTCGGAGGCTATGTCGGATACCACGCTGCTCTCGATCGTCTCCACGCCGATCGCCGGGCTGCTGGGCATGCTCATCGCCTTCCTGGTCGTGCGCAAGCAGTTCCTGGGCCGCAACGCCATGGACTTCGCCACCATGCTCGGCATCGCCGTCCCCGGCACGATCCTGGGCATCGGCTTTCTGCTGATGTACAACAATCCGATCACGCTAACGCTGCCCTTCGTTGGCACGCCGGAAAACCCGCTGGCGATCACCCTGATCCCCAAGCTGACCGGCGGACGAGCCGTGGCGGGTGGCGCGCTGGCGATCATCATCGTGTTCGTGGTGCGCAGCGTCCCGGCGGCCCTGCGGTCCGGCGTGGCGTCGCTCAGCCAGATCGACCCGGCCATCGAGGAGGCGTCCGTCAGTCTGGGCGCCGATAGCGCGCGGACCTTCCGTAAGATCACGCTGCCCCTGATCCGCCCGGCCTTCCTCTCCGGCCTGATCTACGCCTTCGCCCGCTCGATGACCTCGCTCTCGGCCATTGTGTTCCTGACCACGCCGCAGACCAAGATCATGACCCACCAGATTCTGAACGAGGTAGAAAACGGGCGCTACGGCAACGCCTTCGCCTATTGCGTGATCCTGATCCTGATCGTCATGGTCGCCATCGGCGTCCTGTACCTCACCGTAGGCTCCACCACCGGGGCCGAGCGCACCCTGGAAGGAGGCGCGTAAATGACGGCAAGAGCCAACCAACCATCCCGCACCGGTGACCTGGTACTGCAGGATCTGGTCAAGACCTTCCCGGGGCGGGACGGCTCCGGCAGCGTGAACGCCGTGGATGACGTCTCCCTGACCATCCCCAGCGGGGAGTTCGTGACCCTGCTCGGCCCGTCCGGCTGCGGCAAAACGACCACCCTGCGCCTGATCGCGGGCTTCGAAATGCCCACCGAGGGCCGCATCCTGCTGGACGGCAAGGACATCAGCCACGACCCGCCCAACAAGCGCGACATGTCGATGGTCTTTCAGAGCTACGCCCTCTTTCCCCACATGCGCGTGGCGGAGAACATCGCCTACGGGCTGGAAACCGCCCGGATGCCAAAAGACCAGATCCGGGACAAGGTGGATCGCGTCCTGGACCAGATGGGCCTCACGGGGCTGGGCGAGCGGCGGCCCAACGAGCTATCCGGCGGGCAGCAGCAGCGCGTGGCGCTGGCTCGCTCGCTGGTGATGGAGCCGCGCGTCCTGCTCTTTGACGAGCCGCTTTCCAACCTGGATGCCAAGCTGCGCGTCCACATGCGGGCCGAGATCCGGCGCCTGCAGCGCAGCCTGAACATCACCAGCGTGTATGTGACCCACGACCAGATCGAAGCTATGTCCATGTCCGACCGGATTGTGATCATGAACCAGGGCAAGATCGAGCAGATCGGCCCGCCGCATGAGGTCTACCGCTACCCGCGCACGCGCTTCGTGGCGGACTTCATCGGGCGCGCGAACTTTGTGGAAGCGACGGTGGAAGCCCGCCAGGGCGGAACGGTGACCGTCACCCTGCTCGGCCGCACGCTGAGCGTCCCAATGGACAACCCGCCCGCGTCCGGCACGCGCCTGACCGCCGTGCTGCGCCCGGAGTCGCTCAACCTGGCGACCGACCCCGGCAACTGCCCGCTGCGGATCGACCAGATGATGTACCTGGGCGCGGAAACGGAGTACATCCTGAGCATGGGCGAGACGCAGATCGTGGTCCTGGAAGGCGGGGTGAAGGCCCTGCGCGGCTTCGCGGAAGGGCAAACGGTCGGCGTCACGTTCGAGGACGCCGCCGTGCACCTCCTGCCCCCGGCGTAGAACTGCCCCAAAAACAGCGAGGCTGCCGGTTCGGAAGAAGAGTCCGGCAGCCTCGTGGGGTGAGCATGGCCGCGGGCGACGCGCTCACTTGCCCCGCAACTCCTCGCGGATATAGAACTCGCCTTCATAAAAGCTGACCGTGTACAGATACCGCCGATCCTCATCGCCCTTCACCGCGTACACGCGCACGCGATACTCCCCGCTCTCATCTTGCGCAATCCCCAGGAAACGGCCCCTGTCCGCCGAGGTGAAGGGATCGTCAAACGTCACGTAGGCGGTCTCCCCGATCGTGATGCGCTGATGCTCCGCGCCGCTTATCGTGCCGATCACCGGGCCGCAATCCGCCAGTGCTGCCGCAAGTATCGCGCCGATCACCGGGGCGCAACCCACCAGCGCTGCCGCAAGCAAAATCAGGCCGATGACCCTGCATCCACGATGCGCCACCAATTCCGGCTGCATGGACCCCTCCCCCACATGGTATTCACTGCGCCGCATTATAGTGGGCGAGTGGTACCCTGGACAATGCCGCGCGCGTCCTCATCCAACGCTCAGCAAGCCTTAAGCCTGTTCTTCTTGAAATTGAATATATTTCGTATATGATTTGTTAATGTTTTTTGAACAAATCATTCGAAGCCGAGGGGAGCGGATCGTATGTCCAATCGCGAAATCATTGTAGAAAACCTTGTCAAGCGTTACGGTGACTTCACTGCCGTGAATGATGTGTCCCTGCGCGTGGGCGCGGGCCGTATCTTCGGCTTTCTGGGACCCAACGGCGCGGGCAAGAGCACCGTCGTCAAGATCATGACGACCCTCGCCCTGCCCACCGAAGGGAACGTGTGGGTGGGCGGCTACAGCGTCCGTGACCAGGCGGCCCAGGTGCGCCAGATCGCGGGGGTGGCGCTGCAGGAGATCGGCCTGGACCCGATCATGAAATCCATGGAGTTGCTGACCATGCAGGGCCAGTTCTTCGGGATGAGCCGCGCAGCGGCGCAGAGCCGCGCGCACGAGCTGCTGGAGATCGTGGGCCTGACTGATGCCGTCGACAAGCGCGTGGGCAAGTACAGCGGCGGGATGCGCCGCCGCCTGGACCTGGCCCTGGCCCTGGTGCACGAGCCGGAAATCCTCTTTTTGGACGAGCCGACCACTGGCCTGGACCCGGCCAGCCGCCGCGATGTGTGGCGCGAGGTGCGCCGCCTGAACCGCGAGCTGGGCATGACCATTTTCCTGACGACCCAGTACCTGGAAGAAGCTGACGAGCTGGCCGACGAAATCGCCATCATCGACCGGGGCCGGATCGCCACAGCCGGAACGCCCACCGACCTGAAGGCGCGCCTCAGCTCAGACGCGATCACGCTCACCTTCAACGACGAGGCAACGGTGACCCGCGCCCAGGCCGCGCTGGACGGGATGGCGGACAAAGCCCAGGCGGACCGCGCCGTGCTGCGGCTGTACCTCAACGGCGCGGCGCAGGCCGTCCCGGCAGTCGTCACCCGCCTGCAGGCGGCGGGCCTCCAGCCAGCGGCCCTGACGCTCTCGCAGCCCACGCTGGACGACGTCTTCCTGGCCGTGACCGGCCAGCGCTTTCAGACTTCCGAAGCGGCAGAGGAGCAGGCGGCATAGAAATGCCGGCGGCATAAAAGCCGTGGTATCGCGGTAAATTCGCAAAACGACAGATCGGAAGAGCACACGTCTGAACTCCAGTCACCGCTCATTATCGCG
>CAZGYW010000188.1:0-5900 GCA_964530495.1 uncultured Anaerolineae bacterium | reverse complement strand
CCCCCCCCCCCCCCCCCCCCCCCCCCCCCCACCCCCCACCCTACACTCTTTCCCTCCACGACGCTCTTCCGATCTGTCAGTTCAGCGCGGGTGTGCGCGGTGATCAGGGGGTGCGCCAGCACTGCTTCAATCAGATTGTGGAGCGTCTCGCGGGCGTGCTCCCCGGTGGGGAAGGTTGTTTCCAACTGGGCCATATGCCCGCCCAGAAAAGGTGACTTCTCGATGAGCGTCACCCGGATGCCGCGCCGCGCGATATCCAGCGCCGACCGCAAGCCCGCCACGCCCCCCCCAATGACCAGGGCATGTTGCTCGGCATCCAGCACGAATGGCGCCAGCGGCTCCAGCAGGCGCGCCTTGGCGACACCGGCCATCATCAACCGGATCGCCTTTTCCGTCGCTTTCTTCGGATCGCTCTGGTGTACCCAGGATACCTGCTCACGTAAGCCCACATGCTGGTACAGATAGGGATTGAGCCCAACCCGCGCCACCGTACCCCGGAATGTGCGTTCGTGCAGCGACGGCGCGCACGCCCCGATGACCACGCGATTGACCCCGAGTTCGCGGATATCCTGTTCAACGATCGCCTGCCCGGCATCCGAGCACATCGACATATCGGTGCGGGCCACGACCACATTGGGGAGTTTCCGCAGCGCCGCGGCAACCGCCTCGCAGTCCACAACATCGCTGATGTTGCCGCCGCAATAGCAGGTGTAGGCCGCGATTCGAATCTCTTCATGCGATGTTGGTTCAGGCATGGACGGCCTCCTTTACCGGCGCAGCCTGCGGCTGGCGGCTTTCTTCCAGGTAGGCCGCCGTTTCAGCGGCCGCGGCGCCGGCCATGACAATACTGTCAACGATATCCATTGGCCCGCCTGCCGCGCCTGTGACAAAGATTCCCGGTCTGTCGGTAACGGTGGGATGGATGTTGGGCGCCGGAATTGCCGCAAAGCCATCACTGGCAGTGGGGACGCCGTAGAGTGCGGTTGGGTTGAACCCGGGAAGCATGCCAACTGAGAGCACCACCAGATCGTGAGTGCGTTCAACGACCTGTGAACCATCCTCGACCATTTCCACCCGCAAGACAGGATTCTTGTCTTCATCCTCCTTGATGCGGGCGACCTTGCCTTTGACGAACTCGATGCCCATCGCTTTGGCGTTCTGGTAGAACTGTTCGTAGCCTTTGCCGAAGGTGCGGATGTCCATGTAGTAGATGGTGATATCCGCCAGTGGCAGTGCGCCGGAGAGCAGCATCGCCTGTTTGATGGCATACATGCAGCATACGCGTGAGCAGTACTCGACTCCGAGGGTCCTATCACGCGAGCCAGCACACTGCACATAGGCGATTGAGCCTGGCTCCTTGCCGTCGGATGGCCGCAGCACATGTCCGTACGGGCCGGTCGGGGCGAGCAGCCGTTCCATGATCAGCGCATCGACGACATTGAGCAGCTTCCCGCCGCCATATTCGGCTTTGGCGTTGGTTGGCGTCAGCTCGAACCCGGTAGCCAGGACGATCGCGCGCGCCTCGACGGTGAAAGATTCGGGCTGCTGGGTGAAGTCGATACAGCCTACGGGGCAGGCCTTTTCACACTTGCCGCATAGCAGGCAGTAGTCGATGTCCAGAAACGCTTTCTGGGGCACCGCAGTCGAAAACGGCACACGGATGGCACGCACTGCTCCCAGTTCGCGGTCAAAAGCGGAGGGCAGGTCGATCGGACAGGCGTATTCGCAGTGGCGGCAGCCGGTGCAGGCAGCAATATCGACATAGCGCGGCTTTTGCAGCACATCGATCACATACCCGCCAGCCGGCGCGTCATGGATCGCCTGCACGTCGCAGTAGGTTAGCAGATCGATATTATCATGGTGAGCAACAGCCGACATTTTAGGCGTGGTGATGCAGCTGCAGCAGTCCAGTGTGGGGAAAACCTTGCTGAGCATGATCATCTTGCCGCCGATGCTGGGCTCCTTTTCCACCAGCGCGACATGGTAACCCTGGTCGGCCAGATCCAGCGCCGCCTGCATCCCCGCAATGCCGCCCCCAACGACCAGCACATCGACAGTGTGATTGTGGACAGTCATGCTGGCTCACCTCTTTCCCCGGGTGCTGACAACGGTGCGTGGCTGGCGGTTAGCTCGTTTCGAACGCAGCCGATCTCAGCCAGGGTCTGGTTCATCTGGGCAATCTCGCGCATGAAAGCACTGGTACAGACGGTACAGATCGCCACCAGCCGCAGCCGCCGGATATCGATGCCGCGTGCGGTCATCAGCGGGTAGACCCGGTTGATCAATTGGGCGGTGCGTTCCGCCCCGCCTTTGTATGGGCAGTCCGTGCCGCTGTACATGACCAGGATGGCGTCGATCCCCCGCTCAAACGCGCGCAGGTAGAAGTCTTCAGGGAACATTGCCGGGCAAACTACCGGCAGGATGTACGTATTGGGCGCGTACGAGGCGTGTAGCTGCCCCACCGAATCGGCCCCGGCATAGCCGCCTGAAAGCGTCGCCAGAATCAGGATCTTGTTGTTTTCAGACACGGTCGCCATGAGGGTGGCCTCACTTCAGGCGCTTGATGAAAATCCGGTCGTAACCATCCGCCTGGAGACTGCCCAGATATTCGTGGCCGACTTTCTGCGCCCACCTGGGAATGTCATTCTTGGTATTCGGATCGCCGGACCAGATCTCCAGCACGGCGCCAACCGCAACCGCGCCGATGCCCTTCTTGGCCTCCAGCAGCGGGCCAGGGCAGGCGCTGCCACGGGCATCCACAACCTTCGCCGCAGTGATGTTAGTTAGATCGGTCATTGAAAAGCCTCCTGGTGACTATGCTCATGGTGAGCCTGTGAATAAGAGGATGCGGTCTTCTGAACAGGTTAGCGGGGTGCCGGTTGGAGGAAGGGGCAGTCTGTCAGCCAGTCATGCTCTGCGATGCAGTAACAGATCGTGTGCCCTTTGCGGCGCGATGCCACGATGCCCCTGTCCTTCATGAGGCGCAGGTGTTGGGAGGTGTTCTGCAGGGAGGAATCGATCGCCTGAGCGATTTCTCCCACAGATAGCTCGCTTTCACGTAAGGCCAATACGATCAGAATGCGGTTGACATTGCCAAAAATCTTGCAGATTTCTGCCTGCTGTCTTGCGCACTCAAGGGTCCTGGCATCCATGATTCTTCCCGGAAGATTCAGAACTTAACCGAATCCTGTACTTCTCAACTCCACTATAGTCATCGCAGTTGTCGAGAGTTAGTGAATAATATCACAAGCGGTATCGGGTTTTTCTATGGCACCCTATAGACGTGTCGATGTGGTGCGCAAACACATGCGCGGTGGGCATTCCTGCCGAAGCGCGGGCCGGTTCGATGGCGCTGAAAGGCAGGCGCCGAATGGAGTCATCCGGTGGGCGGGAAATGCGTTATGCAGGTAGATACAGGCGAATGGGGCTGTACACGGACCCTACTCTGGAAGAGCTGGCTCTGCCTTTGAGAGTCGCATCTGATACCGGCGGCAGGGGCACAGGGCTGCCCCGGCACACAAGCCGGATGCCGTCAGCGATGGTTTCGCGCACCGTTGCAGCATCGCAACCGCCTGCTTCGCCCGAATGCGAAGTGCGGACTCCCCGGTCGGGCGGGCAGGCCCCTATGCGGCATTGAACACATTTTGCACTCAATCTGCAGAATGCAGCACGATACAGCGGACTTTTCAGGTCCGTTGTTTGATTCCTCGGCCATATCGAGAGTATCCAGGACGTAGTGCCTCAGTGAGAAACCTTACCGAAGGGGTATCGTTGCCTCACGCAAGGACCTAACCGACCGGGCCACAGGTGAAGCAGCGAAAGTTGAGGCAAGTGTGCCGCCACCCGCCTGCTGCAGGGCAGCCCACAGGCTTGTGCAGATCGAGGAAAAAGAGCGCCGGCTTGTTATGCCAGCGCTCTTTGTTCACATTTTCAGGGTAAGACCGCTTTCCAATCTACAAAGGAAGAACGGACTTACCTCCGCCGGTCAGTCTGGACGGTACTCAAAATTGGCGAAGTGCGCCGGCGTGGTGCTGCGCTGGCCGTTACCGGTTGCGTACATCCCAAAGTACACGCCCGTGAAGCCCCCGGCTACCTCGGTGGACAGATGATGTACCGTGCCGGTTCCCAGTTCGCGGGGTTCGCCGCCCGCGACCGCGTATTGAAAACGGTAGGTCAGCGCGTCCGCTTCGATCATGAATGTGACTGCCCCCTCACCGACTGGCTCACAGGCTAACTCGGCTCGCAGGACCGGGCCAATCCGCTGGCGGAATATCACATGGCGCTGACCGTCGCGGCGGACAATTGCGATGTCGTAGTGATGGCACTCGTTCATCAGGGCCGTGAGTCCGGCCTCTTCGTTGTCCTGCATCGGCTCGAAGTCGACTGTCGTCGACACGACGCAATCGGTGTGCTGCTGCCGCCGCCCGATGAATGCGGGGGAGTCTTCATCGTCCAGGGTGACCGCCGACCCATGCAGCGTTAGCGTGCCCGACCTTTCGGTCAGCGACCAATCTTCGGCGCGTGGATTGCGCAGGAAGTTCCAGTACAGGGGGAGTTGGAGCTGTGCAAAATCGTCGGATGTGGGCTGCGATTTTTGATCCAGTGCTGCTGGAAGCCCCGGTAAATGTTCGACTTCCATCTCCAGTTCGATTCTGCCATTGTTCCCGACCACCGGCCAGCCATCTATCCATTTTACTGGAGCGAGAAACGTCTCACGCCCCAGATGATGCGAGCGGGGAAGGAACCTGGCGGTGTCGGGCCACCGAAATGCCAGACATACTGCCCACCAGCTGCCATCTTCAGCCTGGAAAAGGTCGGCGTGGCCTGTGGCCTGAATCCGGTGGAAGCGACTGCGATGCGTCAGAATCGGGTTATGCGGGCATGCTTCAAACGGCCCCCAGGGATTGTCGCTCCGCGCAATCGTCACCATGTGGGTCAGGTGCGTGCCCCCTTCGGCCAGCAACAGGTAGTAACGACCATCGATTTTGTACAGGTGAGGAGCCTCCGGCCAACTGCCGCCGGTCCCGGTCCACAGGTGACGCGTCTCGCTCAGGTGCTCACCCGTCTCGATATCGATCTCAAACTGGAAGATGCCCTCTTGCAGGTGGTTGCACTGGAAATAGACTTTGCCATCGTCATCAAAAAAGAGAGATGAATCAATCGAGTCGTTGAAACCGGGCCTGTCACCAAACTGCACCCAGATGGGATCGGACCATTCACCGGCCGGATCATCCGTCCAGACGTAGAAATGTCCCCTGTCGGTGACGTTAGTCGTCACCATGTAAAACCGCCCGGCATGGTAGCGGATGGTCGGAGCGTAAATGCCCCCTGAGCTGCGCGCACCAGCCAGCGGCACCTGTTCGGGTCGCGTCAGGCAGTGGCCGATTTGTTCCCAGTGCACCAGGTCACGGCTCTTGAACACCGGCACGCCGGGGAAGTATTCAAATGAGCTGGTCACAAGATAGAAATCAGACCCCACGCGGCACACACTGGGATCCGGATAAAAACCGGGAATTACGGGATTATGGTATTTCATGATGCTCTCCATAGGGATTGAGATTTGCCAGGTATCACGCGCATTGTGGATCGTCACCTGCCCCGCTGGTGCTGCACCGCCAGGCCCGCTTCGATGACCGCGACGATGCGATCCACATCGTAGATGCAGCCATTCCAGACGCCGCCGCTCGCCTGCTGCAGGGCAGCCCATAGCCGCGAATCGTCGGGCAGCTTTGCGTGAGCGTGTAGGTCCGGGTGCGGTGTTCGCTGGCTCAGCAGGCGGTCAGCTTCTGGCGGCGCAAGCTCACGCCCATCCGCCGCAACCAGGTTGATACGCCCTTCCAGGGTATTGCGGTCGATCACGATCTCGATCTCGTCACCATCGCGCAGTTTGCCAACCGGGC
>CAZGYW010000187.1:0-5914 GCA_964530495.1 uncultured Anaerolineae bacterium | reverse complement strand
GTTCGCAGCAGGCTCTTGTTCGGCGGCACGCCGGGCGGCACAACCGGGTTCGTGTACACACCTTCCTCAACCAGCGCTCCCCAAGCCAGCACCGCGCGGTACTGGTCGCCTATATAAACCGGAATCACAGGCGTGTTGCTCGTGCCGGTATCGTAGCCCAGCTTGTTGAAGCCCGCCCGCATGTATTCCGCGTTGCGCCACAGCCTCTGGACATGCTGCGGCTCGTTCTCGATGATCTCGACTGCCGCCAGGACGGTCGCCACCATCGCCGCCGGCAGGGCCGCGCTGAACATGAGCGCGCGGGCATGATGCTGGATGTAGTGGACAATCTCGGCATTGCCCGCGATAAAACCGCCGATCGCGGCAAAGCTCTTGCTGAACGTACCCATGATCAGGTCCACCTGATCTTCGACGCCGAAATGCGCCGCCGTGCCGCGCCCGTTGCCCAGCACCCCCAGGCTATGCGCATCATCGACCATGATCCGCGCCCCGTAGCGCTTCGAGATCTCAATGATCTCCGGCAGCGGCGCAATGTCGCCGCCCATACTGTACACGCCGTCCACCACTACGAGCTTGCCCGCTTCCGGCGGCAACTTGCTCAGAACGCTGTCCAGGCTATCGAGATCGTTGTGGCTGAAGCGCCGCATCGTGCCCATCGACATCATGCAGCCGTCCACGATGCTCGCGTGGTCTTCCTTGTCGATGATGACGTAGTCGCCTTTGCCAACCACGGCCGTGATCGTGCCGACGTTGGTCTGGTAGCCGGTCGGGAAGACGAGCGCCGCTTCCTGGTTCACGAATTTCGCCAGACGGCGGTCAAGCTCCAGGTGCAGCTCCAGCGTGCCATTCAGGAAACGCGACCCGGTGACGCTGGTGCCATAACGGTCGATGGCGTCTTTGGCAGCCTGGCGCAGTTTAGGATGCGTGGTCAGCCCCAGGTAGTTGTTGGAGCCGATCATCACGACTTCCTTGCCCTCAAAATAGGCCACCGCGCCTTCGGTATCACTCAGCGGGCGGAAGTACGGATAGATCCCCATCGCCATCGCTTCTCTGGCAAGCGTGAATTTGCCTGCTTTGGCGAAAATATCCGCCTGCGGCGCGCCGGAAGCATCAGCGGGGAGATCGGCCTCGCTGGGAGTGGCCATGGTGTTGAGCAAATCGGACATTGGAACTGCCCCCTTCTCAAGATTCAATGTACGGAGGGATGTGCTCAGTGGCCGGGCAGCCTGCCGGGACAAAAGGGCACAGCGATAATTTCGCGACCCCATTGTACCAGCCTATTTCCGAACCCGGTAATTCACAATCCACAAATCGTGCGCGACCCCCCACCCGATCACTGTGGCAGATTGTACGAGTGACCGCGGTCTAGCCCGGCCAGCCGTCCGGCCGGGGCCACACAAAGGTTGACACCCCGCCGATCGCCCGGTAGCCCAGCGCCTCATACAGCCGCCGCGCCGGATTGCCGGCGGTTACCCCCAGGAAGTTGGTGGTGACGCCAGCTGCACGCAACGCCCGGTGCGAATGCAGCATCAGGGCGCGCCCGATGCCCCGCCGCTGATCGCCCGGCAGCACCGAGATCTCGGCTGTGAACCCGGATCCGTCGTGCCGGCGGGTAACCAGTGTCACGCCGGCCAGGTGACCATCCGGAGCCTGCATCAGCACGCTGGCCGTCCGGTCAAACACGCCGTAACGGCCCCGCACCGCCTGGCGCACGATCCGCCGGGAACCCGTTTCCGTTTGCAGCTCAGGGATAATCATGGCATCCAGCGTCCCGACGTTGGCGATGTAAATCAGGTGTGCTGCAGCCTCCACCAGACGATCATTCCAGGCTACGAGTCTGTAGCCGGGCGGAACTTGAGGCGCCTCAGCCGGCCGCAGCCCGCACTGCATGATCGCGCGCTCCACGCCCACGAATCCGGCTGCCCCCAGGGCCTGCCTGACTTCCAGGGTCGCGCCCGGCAGCTCGGCGTAAATGCCACGCGGGATGTCCCGCCGCCGCAAAGCGACCATGGCCGCCTTCAGGAGCAGTGCGGCCGTACCGGCAGGAGCCTGCTGCAGCGCATAGAGCAGGTTGATGAACCCGGCTTCACCGTCAGCGTGCCAGACGGCAATGCCCAGCGCCTCCTGAGCGCTGACCGCCAGCCGCGCCTCCAATGCCCCGGCCATCTCCGCGGCAGCCACACTGTCCAGAAGCTGCCGGTCATCCGGCAGGGAGAGACCGCTGCTCGCCAGGCTGGTGGCCAGACCCTCCGCCAATCCGTGCCGGGTGGCCGTGAATTCCAACGGCGACACAAGCTGCAAGGACGCCATCCGCATCTGCCCTGACAAAAAGAGCGCCCCATCCACAGCAATGGATGGGGCCTCGCCAGACAGCCAGTACCTAGAACCAGTAGCCTTCCAGCCAGTTGAGGAAGGTCTCCAGCACATCCGGGGTCATCTGAATCGCGGCCTCATAGCCGCGCGGGGAGAAGGCATAAGCCCGGATGTTGTATTTGCGCACGCTGAAGATCATGTAGTCGCGTTCCCAGCGCGCCCGGCTCCACAGGAATGCGACGCCCTGCTCGCGCCGCATCAGGGCCAGCCAGCGGCGCCGATCGACTTCCGGCAGGTTATTCAACTGGAAACGCAGGGAAAGCATTGCCCCCAGCGTAAAACCCAGCTCGACCACACCCGAAGTACGGCTGATATCCACCACCAGGGAGGCGCTGTTATCCTGGGTCGTCAACTCCGCCGTGCTGCGCACTGCCACAGCCGGCGGCTCTGGCCGAACGCTGATGGTAGACACCAGCGGCGCGGCCTCAAAGCGGCGGCCCAGCTCGGTATCGAGATCGATCTCGCCGGAGAAAAATCGTTGCAAAAGCGCCGGCGCCGAATTCTGAATAGTATGCTGGTGGCCAGAAAGCGCCAGTTCGGCCTGCAGCAAATCCAGGCTGTGCACAGGCTCAGAAAACGCATCGTCCGGCGCATCTTCCCACGAAGACGCTGACCCGGCCCGGCTGGATGGAAACAAATCGCTCATACGTGCAAACTTTCCGGTGGAAAGCCCGATAAACGCCCGGTCAAACAGACCCTAGCCCAGCGGCTTATGATATACCCGGTAGCGGTTGTACACTTCCGCGCGCACCAGCTCACTGATCTGATTCATCGCCAGGTTATTATCCAGCACCCAGCCAAAATCACCCTCGATCAGGCCATGCCTGGCCGCCGGCTCAACTACCGCCATATACAGCATGGCGTCGATCCCCATCCCGTGGAAGCGATCCACCACCCCCAGGAACGGCACGCGCGTGCGCGTCACCTTCGGCCGGATCTTCCAATGCCAGAAGACCTTAATCAGCGTGAACCACTCCGGCGTGCCGGGATGCGGCCGGGCGTACTGCAGGGCCTGGTTCAGGTCCGGCATGAGCATGACGAAACCCGCCGGCTCCTCCTCCACGTAGGCGATGAAGATATAGTCCGGCTCCAGGAACATCTTGAACTGGCCGAAAAGGATATCCATCTCCTCCCGCGAAGGCGGCACAAACCCCCAGTTGTCCTTCCAGGCATTGCGGTACATGGCGTACAGTACATCCAGCTCCGGCCCAAAGTTCTTGAGGTCTGGCATGCGCAGGGTGATCTTGCGGCGCTTCGCCTGCTTCTCCATCACCCGCCGGATTTTCTCCGGCGCGTTTTCGCCGCGCATGGCCTCGGTCGGCAGCCGGTAAGACAGCAGATCCATCACCCCGGTGTAGCCGGCATCCTCGATGTAGGTTTTGTAATATTCGGGGTTATGCGGGTAAAGCAACACATGCGGGCTATCAAAGTAATCCACCTGCAGGCCGAACTCGTCCAGGTCGTTATAGCTGGCCGGGCCGCGAATGCCGTCATAGCCCTTGCCCTTGACCCATTCCTCGGCCGCGCGCAGCAGGGCATGGGCCGCCTCGCGGTCGTCAAGGACATCGAACAGGCCAAACCAGCCGATGTGCTCGTGATGATACTCGTTGTGATGGGGATTGATAAAGGCCGCGATGCAGCCAACCGGCTCCGTCCCGCGCCAGGCCACGAAGAACTCGACGTCGAGGTAGCTATACATCGCGCTGGCCTGCGGGTTGAGCTTATCCTTGCGCATCGAAACAAGCGGCGGGACCCAGATCGGATCGTTGGCGAACACCTTCCAGGGCATCCGCATAAACGCATCTTTTTCAGCCGGCGTGCTCACGCGCCGGACGATCACTTCAGTGCTCATCGCCCCATCCTTGAACGCAAACGACCTTCGCGTCAGAGTCCGCGCCCGGGTGCTGTGGCGCGCGCTGGAGTCGCAGGCCCGGCATCCACCCTGGCGCCAGGATATCACTATACCAGACCTGGCCGCAAAATCGTAGCTGTTCGGTGATTTTAAGATTATTTATATCTAAATTATAATATTATGAAATACTTAATGAAAGGTTGACAATGCTCACTTTCAAGGCTATTGTGAGAAAATCATCTTACATGAGGAGGGGGAATATGCGACCGCCAAAGAGTGCCATGTATCGGCTGCCGTGGTCACTCAATGACAATGCCATTGGGTGGCTTGAGATCACCGACAAGTGCAACATCCACTGCCGGGGGTGTTACCGCCGTAACCTGACCGGCGACAAACCGCTGGAGCAGATCAAAGAGGAGCTGCGCTTCTTCAAGGAGTGGCGCAACTGTGACAACATCTCGATCGCTGGGGGTGAGCCGCTGATTCACCCCGACATCCTGGAGATCATCGCTTACGTCCGCGAGCTGAAGATGAAGCCCTTGCTGCTCACCAACGGGCACAAGCTCACGGACAACCGCCCGTTCCTGAAGGAACTCAAGCAAGCAGGCGCGTTCGGCTTCACTCTGCACATCGACAGCGAGCAGCAGCGCCCGCACTGGACCGGCAAGACGGAGGAAGACCTCCTGGCGCTGCGCCTGGCCTATGCGAAGATGATCCACGCGGAAGGCGGGATGTACTGCAGCGTTGGGGCGACTATCTACCCAACCAACATCAATGACATTCCTATGATCGTGCGCTGGGCCGCCAGTCACGCCGACCTGATCCAGGGTGTGGTCTTCATCGCCTTCCGCGCCGCGCCGCAGCACGGCCAGTTCGACTACATCGCGAACGGCCACCCGATCGAGCAGGTTGAGGTCAGCTACACCGCCGAAGACGATTCCGAGATCAGTATCACTTCTGCGGACATCTACGAGAAGATCAAGGAAGTCAGCCCGAACTACGAACCGAGCGCCTACCTGGGCGGCTCCCAGCGCCACGACTCGGTCAAGTGGCTGGCCAGCGCCCAGATCGCCGGCAAGGACGAAATCTACGGCTCCCTGGGCCCCCGGGCGATGGAGATCGTGCAGGCCGGGCATCACTTCGTCTTCGGCTCGTATCTGGGCTACACCAGCCTGCGCAAGTTCCCCAAGCTTGCGTTTCTGGGGCTGGGCGCGTTCGATCAGGGCGTGCGCCAGGCGCATCGCCACTACTGGGCCGCCATCCGCCGCAACCCGCTCAAGGCGTTCATGCCGGTCTACACGCAGAGCATCGGGATCATCCAGGCGCCGGACATCCTGGCCGACGGCCGCCAGGACATGTGCGATAGCTGCCCGGACATGACGGTCTGGGATGGCAAGCTGGTGCACTCCTGCCGGATGGACGAGTGGCGGCTGTACGGCACGTACATGGTCGCCCAGCCTGCCGCACAGCCGGAAGGGCTGCCCACTGAGGAGCAGGTCGCCGCCAACCGCTGATCGAATCGCCACACTGACTCACAGGCCCGGTCAACGCCGGGCCTGTTCGTTTTCTACTCCTGCACGAACGGTCTCGTGATCCTGCCCGCCAGGGAGAGCGCCCACAGCGGCAGCTTCTGGCGCATCCCCCGCTCGGCCAGCGCCTCCCGCACTCGCAGCGGAACTCGCTTGATCA
>CAZGYW010000186.1:0-5935 GCA_964530495.1 uncultured Anaerolineae bacterium | reverse complement strand
TCTCGTAAGGCGCGTAAGCCGTGTACCAGGCATGGGCGGGCCAGTTGCCGGGCACGCACAGCCCCAGGGGTCGCGCGATGTCGTCGCAATATTCAGCCGTCCCGGTCTTCCCAGCAACAGTCACGTAAGGCAGCGCCGAGTTCATACCGGTGCCATTTTGGACGGTCTGCAGCATCCCGTCCTCGACGATCTCAAACGTGTCCGCGCTGGCAAACGGTGGCAGGTAGTCCGCATTGAAACGCGTCCGGTCACAGACGTTACCGTTGAAGACATAATTGCGTGGCACGTTGACGGTATAGTCGATGGCCTCGCCGTCCCAGTCCAGCGCCGCGCGGTAGTTGGCCGGGTCGCAGCGCACCGGATCGTAGTACTGGCTGTTCGGCTCGCACAGGCAGACCAGGCTGTTCTCCCCCTGCACGATCATGTCCTCCACCAGCAACAGGACCGCATCCTCACCGGGCGCCGGTTTGAGCACCGTCCGCGCCACGTGCGGCGAAAAGCCTTCC
Source organism: uncultured Anaerolineae bacterium (assembly GCA_964530495.1). Lineage (GTDB taxonomy): Bacteria > Chloroflexota > Anaerolineae > Aggregatilineales > Ch27 > CAZGYW01. The sequence continues at coordinate 5,429 of CAZGYW010000186.1, read as the reverse complement.
AGCACATTGCCCTCACCGTCCAGGAAGCTGTGGATCACCGTCGGCTGGTACAGCGTCCCGCCGTTGGCGATGGCCGCTACTGCATTGACGAGCTGAAGCGGCGTGGTCGTCACATACCCCTGGCCGAAGGCCGCATTGTAGGTATCACCCGTCGACCAATTCTCGCCGTAATTGCGGCGTTTCCAGTCCCGATCCGGCATGCGGCCCGCCGTCTCACTCGGCAGCTCAATGCCCAATTCCGAACCGATTCCGAACGCAGTCGCATAGCGGAACAGGTTGTCAATACCCAGCCCGCCGGGCGCCAGCCGCTGCTCAGACACTTCCGGGTTGCCACCGCCCACCTGGTAGAAGTACACGTCGCAGCTCTGGGCAATCGCCTGGCGCATGGCGATATCCCCGTGCCCGCTGCGCAGCCAGCACACGAAGGTCTGCGACGCCGCCGGATCATTGGGGGCATAGCGGTTGGGGAGCACGAGCCGGCCCGGATCGTTGAGAGTCATATCCACGCCGATCACCTCTTCTTCCAGCACCCCAACGGCGGTCAGCACTTTCCAGACGGACCCGGGTGGATACAACGACTGGATCGCGTGATCGATGAGCGGCAGCAGCGGGTCCTCAAACAACTGGAAGTAGTAGTCGCCATCAATGCTGCGGGCGAAACGCTGGTTGTCGTAGGTCGGCCAGGAGACCGAGGCCAGCACTTCGCCGGTCTGCGGGTTCATGGCAATCACCACCCCGGACTGGGTGATGACGCGGCCCGAATCCGAGTTGACGATGTTAATCCGCCGGGTCAGGGCTTCCTGAGCGGCTTCCTGCAGCGCCAGATCGATCGTCAGTCGCACGTTGCGCCCCGGGATCGGGTCTTCCTGCTGGATGACCCGCAGCGGCAGACCGGCCACATCGACTTCGCGCAGGCGGCTGCCACGCCGTCCGGCCAATTCATCCTCCAGGAAGAACTCCACGCCGGCGTACCCGATCCGGTCATAGGCGGGGTTGTACCCTTGCTCCTGAAGCCGTTCCGCCTCCTCAGCGGGGATCGGCCCCAGGTACCCGATGATCTGCGAGGTCACCTCGCCGGACGGGTATTCGCGCACGGAGGCAACCTCAATCGTCACGCCGGGTAGCAACTGTTGCTCTTCCAGAATGCGCATCGCCGTATTACGCGGAATGTCCTGCGCCACAACCACCGGCTGGTACGGCTCGATCCCGGCCCCCTCCTGCACCATCCCTTCCAGGCTGCGCTCATCAAAGCGCCCGGCGGCATCAGCCGCGGCTCGCGTCGGCGGCACATCGATCAGCGCGGATAGCCGGTTGTAGAGCGCCAGCGCTTCCTCGGCATCGCCAGGAACCGATGCAGGGATAATCGTCACGTTGAACGCCGGGACGTTCAGCGCCAGTTGTGCGTTATTGCGGTCATAGATAACCCCACGAGAGGCGGCAATTGGCTGCAATTGCAGGCGGTTTTCCTCCGCCTGCAGCGACCACAACTCGTGCTGGGTGAACTGAAGGTCGTACAGCCGCACGACGAGAATCACGAGTGAGAAGAAGATAACCGCCTCAAGAAAGGTCAGACGCCAGCCCTGAAACGGCAGAAGTGGCTTTCGCATCGAGCTACGCTCTTTCCACTACCTCTGTCAGCGATGCAGACTCTCGACCCGCCTGGATCGGGTTGTATCAAAAAAGCGCCCTACCAGCCAGTAGACGCCCACCATCAGCACAAGATTGTAGACGGCGCCGGGCACGGTCACGTACAGCAGCGTATCCACCAGGGCGAATGCCCGCCCGGTACCCAGCAAGACGACCAGCGTGACCGCATGCACGACGAATGTGCCCGCAAATGCGACCAGCGGCGGGTACAGCAGGCTACGCGTAGACAGCCTGCCCAGCACATAGCCGGCCGCGGCAGTGGTCACCACCAGGGCCAGCGCCGTCGTGCCCTGCGGGATGGACGAGAGCAGATCGTGCAGGATGCCGCCCACCAGGGCCCAGACCACCCCGCGCTCAAACCCGGCCAGCAGGCTGTAGGCCAGCACGAACAGCAGCAGGAAATCCGGGGCGCCGCCCCACACGCGCAATTCGGGCGTGAGCACAGCCTGGATAACCACCACAACAGCCAGAATCGGGAGACTGAGATATCCACCCATCGGCGCCGCTCCGCGGCCTCACTCGGCCGTGCTGGTAAAGACGGACAGATCGACAGGCTGGAAATTGGTGATGACCAGCACGGTCTCAAGCCGGTCAAAGGTGTTCAGGCTGCGCACTTCCGTCTCTTGAAAAAGCTCGAACTCAAACTGGCGGATGCTCGTCACCTGACCGATGATGATTCCTTCGGGGAAGTTGCCGCCCAGGCCAGACGTGATCACCGTGTCGCCTTCCTGAATGGTCGCGTTCAGGTCGATATACGTCATGCGCAGCCCGCCGGACTGCCCCTGCACGCTGCCCTCCGCCCGCGAATTGAGCAGCCGGGCATTCACGGCGCTCACCGGGTCGGTGATCAGCAGCACCTGAGAAGCGTTGGCGCTCACCTGTGTCACGCGGCCCACCAGTCCCTTTTCGGTAATCACCGGCATGCCTTCGGTCAGGCCATCACGCGCCCCGCGGCTGATGAAGATCACCCGCGTGAAGGCGCTGATGTCCCGCCCGATCACATCCGCCACCACATATTCCTCACCCTGTCGCGCCCGGGTGTAATCCAGGAGCGCCGCAATGCGGTCATAGTCGGCCTGAATCTCGCGAAGCTCGACGATCTCGGCCTGAAACGCGGCAAGGGCCGCTTCCAGGTCGCGGTTGCGCGCCTGGAGTTGCTGGATGGTCAGCACATCCTCCAGCAAATTCCCGGAGCTTACCGTGGCATCCGTCAGAATGCTCTGGACAGCCTGCAGGGGCAGCGCCAGCAGCCCTTCAACTGAGCCGGTCAACCCGGCCAGGCTGACGCCGAGCAACGCGAGGCACAGCACAACGCTGATCACAAACAGTAGCACGCGATTCGAACGAGTCATAGATCTTGCGGCGCAGCCTTCCGGGCGCCCGGCTCACTTGCCCGAACGGGCGTGGGATGGGATATTCAGCGGGCCGCGGAGCGCCACCCCACAGGCCAGAGTCGGGCGGCTCAGTGCTGCGTGCTGCCGCGCTCCAGCCCCACCAGCAGCCGGCGCAGATTGTCGTAGTCTTCCAGAATGCGTCCCGCGCCACGGGCCACACAGGTCATCGGGTCGCCGGCCAGCCAGACCTTGATGTTCGTCTCTTCGGCAACCCGCTCGGTCAACCCCTTGAGCTGGCTGCCACCGCCCGCCATGCAGATGCCCGATTCCATCAGGTCCGCCACCAGCTCCGGCGGCGTGTCGTCCAGCGCATCCTTGATTGTTTCAACGATGATCGTAGACGAGCCGGACATGGCTTCACGCAACTCGATCGAGCTGACCTCAATCGCTTCCGGCAGCCCGGAGACCAGATTTCGCCCGCGCAGCATCAGGGTGCGCTCCTCCGGCAGCGGATAAGCCGAGCCGATCTCGATCTTGGCCCGTTCCGCGGTGCGGTCGCCGATCAGGAGGTTGTACTTGTTGCGCATATACTGGACGATATCTTCATCCAGCTCGTCCCCGGCCACCCGGATCGAGCGGCTGATCACGATCCCGCCCAGGGAGAACACGGCGACTTCAGTGGTACCACCCCCGATATCGACTACCATGCTGCCGTGCGTCTCGGTGATCGGCAGCCCGGCGCCAATTGCGGCCGCAACTGGCTCCTCGATCAGGAAGGCCTCGCGTGCACCGGCGTTCATGGTCGCATCATACACCGCACGCTTTTCCACTTCGGTCACGCCACTGGGGATGCCCACCACCACGCGCGGACGGGGCACCGGCACCCAGGTTTGCTCATGGGCCTTGCGGATGAAGTAATCCAGCATGGCCTCAGTGATGTCAAATTCGCTGATCACGCCGTCCCGCAGCGGACGAATGGCCACGATGTTGGAAGGAGTCTTCCCGACCATTTCTTTGGCTTCTTTGCCGATGGCCAGCGGACGACGGGTTTTCTTTTCAATGGCCACATAGGACGGCTCGTTAATGACAATCCCCTTACCCCGCACGCTGACAAGGGTATTGGCGGTTCCCAGGTCAATGCCAATATCCAGGGAGAACAGGCCTAGTAACCAATCAAGTGGGCTTAGCACAGCTGCTCCAGTCTCCTTGATCACGGCTGAGGAGGCGCGACGGGCCATTATAGCGCACGCATAGCCAGACATCCTCTATTTAATCACCTTTTCATATTCGCGCACAGGTACGACTGTCCTCCGGGTTGCCGGCCGGGCGCATCATTCCTTATACTTAGGGTATGCACCTGCTGCGGGAATTCCTCACCGATCTAGAACGCCTGGGGTGTCTGCCGCACCTGGCCAACCAGCGCGTTGTCGTCGCGGTCTCAGGCGGCGCGGATTCGCTATGCCTGCTGCACCTGCTGCAGCGAGCCACTGACGATCTGAATCTCGAACTCGTGGTCGCCACCCTTGATCATGGCCTGCGCGGGCCAGCCGGCGCAGCGGACGCCGCCTTCGTTGCGGATCTCGCCCACCGCTGGGAGCTACCCGTCGAAACCGGGCACAGCGACGTGCCCGCCCTGGCGCGCGAACACGGCTTGAGCGGGGAAGAAGCCGCCCGCCGGGCGCGCTACAGCTTCCTGGCACAGGTCGCCCGCCGGCATGCGGCGCGCGCCATCGTCGTGGCGCACCATGCCGATGACCAGGCCGAGACGGTGCTGCATCACCTGATCCGGGGTAGCGGGCTGGGCGGCCTGCGCGGGATGCAGCCGGTTGCGCCACTGACGCCCCGCCACCTCCTGCCCGGTGACGACGCCCCGCCGAACATCGTGATCCTCCGGCCCTTGCTGGCCCAACCCCGCACCACCATCGCCGCATACTGCGCTGAACACGGCCTGACGCCGCGCCATGACGCCACCAATGATGAACGCATGTACACCCGCAACCGCATCCGGCATGAGGTGCTGCCCCTCCTGGCGCAACTGAACCCCGCGATCCGCGCCAGCCTGGTCCGCGTCAGCCTATCTATTTCGCATGACTACACGAAGCTAGAAAGTCTCGCGGCGCAGGCGTTGCAGACCGTCATGCAGCAGCAGACGGCGGATCGCATGGTGCTCGATCTGACCAGATTCCTTCACGCCGACGCCAGCCTGCAACGCCGCCTGTTGCGCCAGGCTCTGCACACCCTTGCCCCTGCTGCCGACGACCCGGGCTATGAAACCCTGGATGCCGCACTGGAACTTGCCCGCAGTGGCGCCTCCGGCCAGCAGATCACACTTCCCGGCGCAGTCACCCTGCACCGCAGTTACAGCACACTGACGCTCGCCCGGCCAGAGGCTGCCACGCCATTGCCGGCTGGACCGTGGCTGGCACCGGAGACCCGCCTGGCGGTGAC
>CAZGYW010000185.1:0-5991 GCA_964530495.1 uncultured Anaerolineae bacterium | reverse complement strand
TTCAGCACATGGGTACGGGCGGCTCGCGAGCCGCCCGTACAGGTCGGATGCACATCCGCTGCGATCTTCCTCACAGCATGGCATGAGCTGTCTTGTCGGAAGAAGCCTAATCGAGCAGCGGCCGCACCAGCGGCAGGATGTTCGCCTCCACATCGGCGTCATTGGCGGGCGGTTTGACGCCGGGGAACAGGTACCAGTCCTCCACATGCTCAACCGCTTCGCCCGGGTTCAGGACGGTCAGCGGCCCGAGCGTCTCCAGCTCCAGCATGACTTCGTTGGTGAAGATCTCCACGTTGCAGCCCATGTCGGCGTAGGCCGCGTCCGCGTCGTCGTCCGGGAAGGGCTTGACGTACAGCGCATCATGGTTGGCGCAGGCCGTCCAGCGATCCAGCACCATCCCGCCGAATTTCTGCGGCAGCGCGTCCGCCTGGCGCAGCAGGATGTACTTGGCGCCCCAGGTCCAGCGCGGGTCGCTCATATCGGTGTAGGCCCACAGCGTCAACGTGTTGGCCGGGAGCAGGTGGGTGGCGTGGGTGCCGCGCGGCGGCAGCGGGAAGATGGCCGTGCCACCTTTGTCGGTCACGGAGATCGCCCAGGGGGCCAGCTCAATCGGCCAGACGCCCACGTTGCGGACGCGGTGGGTGAGCGTCACATGCGCGGCGCTGGCGTCCAGCGCCAGGTCGATCTCCTTGGCGATGCCATTGGCGGCTTCCACCGGGGGGGCGAACCGCACAAATCCGGCGTGCTGCTCCACGTTGACCGGGTGGTTATCCGGGAAGTACGTGCGCGGCTGGATCTCCGGTGCCGCCCACAGGCGGTGCCCGCCGTAGATCAGCCACTCGGCGCTGCCAGTCTGGCCCATCATCTCCGGGTAGTTGACGAACATGTTGGGGCCATCCACAAAGCCGAAGCGGATCACGCGCGGCCCGACATCAGCCGTGATCACCAGCTCGATGCTGTCGTTGGCCAGCCGGTAGCAGTTCGGCCAGCCTTGGTAGGCAACCTTCTCAAAGTGGGGCATGGGATTCTCCTCCGGGGAATGCGGCGAATGCTGGTCTGATCATACCCCAACTTGCGGCGCGGGGGGCATGGCTCCGGCTACTCCGGGCAGACGCCCGGCGCGACTCCGGCCAGCGCGTAGCCGTCGAAGGTTGCCACCGTCAGGAAGCCCGCGCCGATCTGCACCCGCTCGCCGCCCATCTCCGCGTCCGGCCGGACGGAGAGCAGGCGTGCGTTGGGCTGGCCGTTGGCGCCGCCCGTATACAGGCTCGTCTGGCCGAGGATCGTCCCCTGCCGCGCGTCCAGAGCGTAGAGTGTGCCATCCGCCGCCAGCGCGTAGAACAGGCAGCCCCTCCCGGCGGCCAGCAGCGGCGGCTGGCGGTGCGTTCCGGGCAGCGCCACCGACCAGCGCGGCGATCCATCCGGTGCGTAGCTGTACAGCACGGCTTCCTCCAGCGCCATGAACACGTAGGCGTTGCCGGCGGAGTCTGCCGCCAGGGCGGTGCTGCGGCCCGCCGCCTGCGGCAGGCGCGCGATCGGGGTGGGGATGTATTCCGCGCTGATATGGTAGAGCGTCGCGCCGTCCAGCAGGAAGGCATCACCCGCCGGGCTGAGCGCCGCGTAGGCGGGGTTGGCGGGCGCGACCTGGTAATGCCACTGCCCATCATGATCAACGACGCGCCAGGCGGGGGCGGCGCCTTCCGCGCGCGGGTTGGTGCTGACCGCAACCCGTGTCCCGTCCGTCACCACCTGGTTGATCCGGTCGCCCAGCGCGGGCGTGAGCCAGACGAGCGCGCCCTCCGGCGTATACCCGGCCAGGGCGTTGTCCGCCGTCAGGAAGGCCACCAGGCCGTTATCCAGCGGGTATGGCCCGCCGACCAGGGCGAGCGCCGGCGTCCACACGCCGGTGAAGCGACCATCGCGCAGCAGGGTGATCGTGCTCTCAGTGCTTCCGGCAGGGGTGGAGCGTACCAGCACGCGCCCATCCTTCAGTTGCAGCAGCCCTGTGATCGTGCCGGACAGCTCCATCCGCCACTGCAGGTCCCCCTCCGGCCCGATGCCTTCCAGCAGGTTGGCGCCAGCCAGCACCAGCCCGCCCTCGGCCGTGACAATGGGCGGCACGCTGGGCGGGTTGAGGGCGGAGACGCTGCTCAGGAACGGCGCGCGGCCATCGACACTCTGCAGGCGGGCCTGCCAGCGCCGCAGGAAGTCCAGCGGGTGTTCCCACCCGGCCAGCAGCGGGTTGACATCCCAGTAGCCAGGGCCGCCGTCATCCGGGCCAAAGTCGCGGATCTCAAAGTGCAGGTGCGGCGCGCTGAGGGTGGGTCGGCCGACCGCGCCCACGACGTCCCCCGGGCGGACGCACTGCCCCACGCCGGGGAAGAAGTAATCCCCGATCGGCTCCATGTGCCCGTACAGCGAATAGAAGAGGCTGCCATCCGGGAAGGTATGCTCGATGATCACCACGCCCTTTTCGGTATCCCAGCCTTCCGGGTCGGCGTAGGTCACCCGGCCATTGGCGATGGCGTAGACCGGGCTGCCGTACTCGTAGAAGGCGATGTCCACGCCGGTGTGCAGGCCGCCGAACTTCTGGCGGAACATCCCGAAGTCGCCGCCCTGCTCACGCTCGGAATTGATGGGGAAGCGCAGGGAATCCACCACGCCGCAACTGGCGGCGGGCTGGCTGCGGGCAGGCGCCGGGAGCAGGAGGGCCACCACAATCAGGAGCACGCGGAAGGGAGTCAGCAGGCGGGTCATTGGCGCAGGGTGTCCGTCAGTTGCAGCCGGTCGTCAGGGCGGCCCAGTCCAGGCCAAGCATCTGGTCCGCGATGTGCACGCGCAGGATGCCGTCCGGCCCCGGTCCAGCCCACGCCCCGGCCGCGCGCGTCCCCCACGTTGTCAGTTCCGCGCAGACGGCGCCGCTGGCGGCACTCAGGACGCTGATCGTCCCCTGCCCGTCCGCCAGAACCAGTGCGCCGCCCTCCGCCAGCAGGAACGATCGCCCGCCGCCGCCCGCCGGCGCTGTCTGCCACAGGAGCGCGCCGGTCGCGTCGTAGGCGTAGAGCGCGCGATCCGTCTGGCCCGTGTACAGGAAGAAACGCCCATCCGGCAGGCTGGCGAGGGCGCCGCTGGCGCGGTGAACGGATGGGGTGTCGGCCAGGCGCTGCCACGTCCCGGTTGCGTCTACCCGCCACAGCCCATCCCCCAGCCGGGCGTAGAGGCCTCCGTCCGGCGCAGGGGCCAGCAAGGTGGCGCTGTCTGACGTCCGCCGGTCGTAGACCCGCCCATCCGGCCCGAGGATCGTCACTTCGCCGCGAAAGGAGGCGATGCCCAGCAGCCGGTCGGTCATGACGGTGGCGACCGGGCGCAACACCTCCGGCACCCGCCAGCGTTCTGCCCGATCGGGGCCGTAGGCGATCAACTCCTGGGTTTCCGCGTTGTGCACGATCAGGAGGTTCTGCCAGGCGAAGGCGGCGCTGTTGGCGGCGCTCGGAATCTGCCACTGCTCAAGGAAGCCGCCCTCCAGGCTCCAGCGCTGCATGATGCCACCAGAATCGGCGACCAGGATGCTGTCTTCGTAGGGTAACACGCCGACCACATTCAGCGTATCCGCCATGATGTAGCGCCACAGCACCTGCCCGGCCGGGTTGAGGGCTTTCAGGCGGTTGTCATCAAAGACGAGGGTGGCGTTATCGGCGCGGAGGATCGCCGGGTAGAGCGGGCCGGACACGTCAGTGAGCGTCGCATGCCACGCGTGGGCGGGGTTCAGCCAGGCCTGCCAGTTGCGGATGAATTTGGACGGCTCCTGCCAGCCGGAGTAGATCGGATCGGTGCCCCAGTAGCCGGGGCCGGGCGAATCGGAGCCGAAGTTGCGCACCTCCAGGTGGAGGTGCGGGGCGGGCCGCGGCCGCCCGATCGCGCCGATGATCGTGCCCTGTTCCACACAGGTGAAGACGGGCGGGAAGGTGACGCCGTTTAGCTCCTCCATATGGCCGTACAGGCTGTACCACCACGTACCGTCCGGCAGCAGGTGCTCCAGAATCACAATACCCTTATCCAGCCCCCAGCCGAGCGGGGCCGAATACGTGACGCGCCCGGTGGCGATGGCCCGCACCGGCGCGCCGTAGGTGGAAGCCCGTCCGCCGAACCAGTCCTCCCCGGCGTGGTAACGCCCATCATAGCGCGAAGACGCCACGCCGAAGGCGTACACCGGCCGGAAGCGGGCCGGATCGAGCGGGTAGTCGATCGCGTCCACCGTCCCGCAGGGGCTTTGCGCCGCGGCGGGGGCGATCCCCGCGATTGGCAGCGGCAGCGCGAGCAGCGCGCCGAGAATCAGCATGGCCAGCAGTGTGCGCGGCATGGTGCGTCCTGTCATCGATCACTCCCGGTGGCACGCCGGGCGCGCCGGCAGCGACTCTACCCGATTGAGAAGTGCCCGGCAACCTGGAGCGCGGCGCCGGTTAGGTGCGCCCGGCCGCCTGTACTATAATCGAGGCACACCTGTGTTCCATTGGCTGCCCCTCCCCGCAGGAGTTGCGCGCGTGCTTACCATTCACCTGGCGACGATGGCCGATGTTCCCGCCCTGCAATCCCTGAACCGGCAACAGACCGCGCGCCTGCACCGCTGCGATCCGCGCCTGCCGGAGGAATCGCCGTTGCCGGCCTGGCTGGTCCTGCCGGAGGGGGGTGCGTGCTGGCTGGCCGACCTGGAGGGCGAGCCGCTGGCTGCCCTGGCGGTGGAGCCCGAAGCCTGGGAGGCCGAAAGCCCGTTCGCCAACGTATTCCCGCGACGCTACCTGCGAATGCGCCTGATCCTGGGCGCGGAGGCTGACCCGGCCGTCTGTGTGCCGCCGCTGCTGGCACGGGCGGATGCCTGGCTGGACGTTGTGCCCACCGGCGGGCGGATGCTGCTCCACCCGGCGTGCGATGCCGCCGCCAGCGCCGCGCTGCGGGCGGAGGGATTCTCCGCCTACCATGCCATCGCGCACCAGCCGCTGACGGCGGGCGTCCCGGACGACCCGCCGGGGGCGGTGGAAGTCCGCCCGGCCGATCGGTTCGACGTGAACGTCATCGCCGACCTGATGATGGAATCCTGGCAGTTCCACGCGGCCTACCAGCCAGCCATCCAGCTTTCGCCCCACATCCGGGAGGGCTGCCGCCGCCAGACGCGCAGCATGATCGGCGATGGCCTCAACCAGGTGATGCTCGTGGCGCTGGTTCGGGGGGAGATCGTGGGTTTCTTCGGGATCGGCCTGAGCATCCAGGATGCGCTGGCGCGTCCGGCCCTTTTCACGCGTGGCTATTATGGCGATATCTACGAGGTGGCGGTTCGGGCCGACCAGCGGCGGCAGGGGACGGGCCGGGCGATGTACGCGGCCGCCCGGCGCTGGTTCGCGGCCCGCGATCTGGAAGGGATTTTCGTTAACTACGCGCCGACCAACCCGCTCAGCAGCCGGTTCTGGCCGGCGCTGGGCTTTGTGGATGCCTGGATCAACTGGTGGCGGCCGTGAGACAGAGGCAAGTGGCAGGTGGCAGAGAGGCAGGTAGTGGCGCAGCATGCTGCGCCCAGGCGTCGAAGCGTCCAGGCGAAAAACAGGGGTGACGGGTAGGGGCGTCAGCACGCTGTGCCCCGGTTCTATCGGGCGGCGTGCAGGGGCGGTTCGCGAATCGCCCGCAATGCGCCGATCTGCCGCACATGATTGGCTGACCGCTTCTGAGGAGAGCAGATGTCCGTGTCCTATCACGTCGAGCCATTGATTACGCTGGATTCGCTGGCGCGTGCTATTTTGACTCGTGCCCTGAGCGCATACTCAGAAGATGTGCCGGGCGAAATGCGGGCCTGCGCCGCGGATCTGGCTACTGGCACGCTGCGCGGCCTGCAACTGCTGAACGCTGCGGGCGTGCCGCGCGGGCTCGCGCTGTGGCGGGCGGAGGACGCCGGGCCGGAATACGTGGCGGTCGAAGTTCTGCATGTGGACGAGGATGACCCCG
>CAZGYW010000184.1:0-6030 GCA_964530495.1 uncultured Anaerolineae bacterium | reverse complement strand
CGACCGCAGTGAGAGTCAGGCAGATTACCCATGAACGCCACCCCTGTGCGCGTCCTGATCCTGTGTACCGGCAACTCGGCCCGCTCCCAGATGGCGGAGGGCCTGCTCCGGGCGCGCGGCGGCGCGCGCTTCGAGGTTCACAGCGCGGGCAGCGCCCCCGGCGGGTTCGTGCATCCCGGCGCGATCCGGGCCATGGCCGCGATCGGCATCCCGCTGGACGGCCACCGTTCCAAGCATCTCAACGAATTTCTGGGCCAGTCCTTCGACTACGTGCTGACCGTGTGCGACAACGCGGCGGAAGCCTGCCCCGTCTTCCCCGGCCGGGCGGAGCGCCATCACCGGAGCTTCATCGATCCGGCCGCCGTCCCGCCGGAGGAGCAGCCCGCCACCTTCTGCCGCGTGCGGGACGAGCTTGCGCGCTGGCTGGACGATCTGTTCGGGCTGGGGGACGCCCGCCCTGCCTGACCAGCATTAAAACCAGAGGAACCGCCAGGACGCCAAAATCGCCAAGAAAAGACTTTCAACTACTTGCCTTCCCTGGCGATTTTGGCGCCCTGGCGGTTTAGTATCCTCCCCACTGCCCTGTCTGCTGGGTGGCGGCGGCGCGCATCCCCCGCTAGTATTGTCCGGCAGTAGCTCAACAGAGAGAATGGCTGACTTCTATGGGAATGATTGAAACGCTGGCCGCCGCCGCCCGCCCGGTGCTGAGCATCCCCGTGATCCGGCGCATCCGCCGCAACCACGGGCTGGAGCATGCCACGATCCACGTGCTGGCCCAGGGCCGGCGCGACTTCCGGATGGCCGGGCGCAGCGACAGCGGCGGCTTTTTCCTGTACGGCACGGCGACAACCGCGGAGGTCGAGCGCGCGGTGGCGACCGCCCTGCGCCGGATGCGCGGCGGCGAGCACGAGCTGGCCATCCACCCCAACTGCGGCACCAACCTGCTCACCACCGGCACGCTGGCGACTCTGGCGGCCATGATCGGCCTGGTCGGGACGGAGGATGACGCGGAGCGCCGCATCGAGCGTTTCCCCACCATCCTGCTGATGGTGATCGCCACGCTGATCTTCGGCCCGGCGCTGGGCATGGCCTTCCAGCGCCACTTCACCACGCTGGGCGATCCCGGTGACCTGGAAGTGGTGCGCGTGGACCAGCGCACGGCGACCTCCCCCTTCGGCGGAGAGATGACCGTCTACCGCGTGGAGACGGCTCACGGCTGATGACGCTCCTGCGCCAGCCACACTGAGGATGCCTGCCCATGATTATCTATCCCGCGCTTGACCTGCGCGGCGGCAAAGTTGTCCGCCTGCTGCAGGGCGACCCCGCCCGCCAGACGACCTACAGCGACGACCCGCTGGAAGTGGCCCGCCGCTGGCAGGCCGCCGGCGCGGGCTGGCTGCATGTCGTCAATCTGGACGGCGCGTTCCAGGCCGCCAATGACAGCCTGGCGATCCTGGCGCGGCTGGCCGCGCTCGGCCTGCCCATCCAGTTCGGCGGGGGGATCCGCAGCCTGGAGGACGCCGCCCGCGCCCTGGACGCCGGGGCGACCCGCGTGATCTTCGGCACGGCGGTCGTCCAGAACCCGGCGCTGGTGGAGGCCTTCATGGCCCGCTGGGATGCCGAACGCCTGACAGTGGCCCTGGATGCGCGCGGTGACCGGGTGGCCACCCACGGCTGGCAGGCCGACTCCGGCTGGACGCCCGCCGACCTGGGCCGCGACCTGGCCCGGCGCGGCGCGATCCACGCCCTGTACACGGACGTGAGCCGCGACGGTGGACTGGAAGGCGTCAACATTGCCGGGACGGTGGCGCTGGCGGAAGCGACCGGCCTGCAGGTGATCGCCTCCGGCGGGGTGGCGTCACTGGCCGACCTGCGCGCGCTGCAGGCATCCGGGCGGGTGGCGGGGGCGATCACGGGCAAGGCGCTCTACGAGGGCGTGTTCACGCTGGAAGACGCGCTGCAGGCGGTGGCCTCCCCGGAGTGATGCGCTAGAGCACAACGGGCTCCGGGAGAATCGCTTCAAAACCAGATCGGGAATGGGGCACGGATTCTCACGGAAGGACCACGGATTTTCACGGATAAAGCGTTCAGATTTGAAAAGCGTTATCCGTGCTGATCCGTGTTTCATCAGCGTGAATCCGTGCCCTATTGCATTTGAGGCAACAGCCCTGCCACGCCTTCCCCCGGCGCATTGCGCCGCCCGTCCGGACGCGGGTATACTCCCCCGCGTGACCCGTTCCGCTCGCATTCCCTGGACAAACCATGATGATCGACCTCACGCTCTCCCGCGCCCTGGAACTGCTCAACACCGGGGCGATCAGCGCCGTTGACCTGACCCGCGCCCACCTGGATCGCATCCGCCAGCTTGACCCGCAGGTGCGGGCTTTCATCACCGTCACGGAGGAGCTGGCGCTGGAACAGGCGGCCGCCGCCGACCGGCGCCGCGCGGCGGGCGAGCGCGCCCCGCTGCTGGGGCTGCCGCTGGCGATCAAGGATGTGCTGGCCACGCAGGGCATCCAGACCACGGCGGGCAGCCGCATCCTGGAGGGCTTCCGGCCGCCGTACACGGCCACCGCCGTCCAGCGCCTGCTGGACGCGGGCGCGATCGTGCTGGGCAAGACCAACACCGACGAATTCGCCATGGGCTCCAGCACGGAGAACTCCGGCTACTTCACCACGCATAACCCCTGGGACCTGGCACGCGTGCCCGGCGGGAGCAGCGGCGGCAGCGCGGCCGCTGTCGCGGCGCGGATGGCCCTCGCCGCGCTGGGAACGGACACCGGCGGCAGCGTCCGCCAGCCCGCGGCGCTGTGCGGGGTGGTGGCCCTCAAGCCCAGCTACGGGCGGGTTTCCCGCTACGGGCTGCTGGCCTATGCTTCCTCCCTGGACCAGGTGGGGACGTTCACCCGCACGGTGCGCGACAGCGCCCTGCTCCTGGGCGTGATGGCCGGCCACGACGAACGCGACTCGACCAGCATGCCGCTGGCCGTGCCGGACTACGCCGCCGCGCTGGAAGGCGCGGACGTGCGCGGGCTGCGTGTTGGCCTGCCGAAGGAATACTTCACGGAGGGCATCCAGCCGGAGGTGGAGGCGGCGGTCCGCGCGGCGGTGGAGACACTGGCCCGCCTGGGCGCGGAGGTCGTGGAGATCAGCCTGCCACACACGCAGTACGGTCTGCCCGTCTACTACCTGGTGGCGACCGCCGAGGCTTCCGCCAACCTGGCCCGCTATGACGGCGTGCGCTTTGGGCCGCGCCGGGAGGGGGTCGACCTGTGGAGCACCTACAAAACCACCCGCGGCGATCTGTTCGGGCCGGAGGTCAAGCGCCGGATCATGCTGGGCACCTACGCGCTCTCGGCAGGCTACTACGACGCCTACTACGGCACCGCGCAGAAAGTCCGCACCCTGATCAAACAGGATTTCGAGGCCGCTTTCCAGCAGGTGGATGTGATCGCCACGCCGACCACCCCCACCACCGCTTTCCGGATCGGGGAGAAGGCCGCCGACCCGCTGCAGATGTACCTCTCCGATGTGTACACGGTTACCGTCAACCTGGCCGGGATTCCGGGCCTCTCGCTGCCGTGCGGGTTCGACACGCAGGGCCTGCCGATCGGGCTGCAACTCCTCGGCCCGGCCTTTGAGGAAGCGCGCCTGCTGCGGGTGGGGCACGCCTACGAGCAGGCCACGGACTGGCACGGGCGCGCCCCGCGCCTGGAATAAGCGGGCAATCCTGACCGGCTTAACGCACAGCGGGCGACCAATCGGGTCGCCCGCATGTTTTTCCGGCACTGCCGCAGTTCGGCGGATAACCTTCTATGCCGCCCCCCCGCCCGCAAGCAGAGCGCGCACGCCACTGAGCAGCGCCGCCGGATCGCCTGAAGTCTTGCTGAAGACCGGCACGCCGCTCAGGGCCGCATCCCACTGGGTGGCCGGCTTGTCCTCCGCGGTGATGATCAGGACCGGGAGGTCCTGCGTGCGGGAGTTGCTGCGGATGCGGTCAAGCACCTCAAAGCCATCCATGCCCGCCAGGTTGATGTCCAGCAGGAGCAGGTCGGGGCGGCGCCGGGCGATGATGGCCAGGCCCTGCTGGGCGCTGGTGGTGACCTGGATCGCCAGGCGCGGCTCCGCCCGGAGCGTTTCCAGCACCAGGCGCAGCGATTCAGGCCGGTCGTCGATGATCAGCACCTGGGAGTGCATGTAGTCGGCTTCCACCCGGCGGACGGCATCGACCAGCGCCTCCGGCGGGGGCGCCTCCGGCAGGCTCAGGACGGTCCCGGCCGCCTCCTGCGAGGACGCGCCAAGCAGGATGACCGGGATGTGGCGGGTATCGTCGTTCATCCCCAGCCAGTCCAGGAGCGCCCGGCTGTCCTCCGCGCTGGTGTGGGCGTTGAGGAGGATGATGTCCGGCATGGTGAGCGTGATCAAATCCCGCGCCTGAGCGAAGCTGGCGGTAGCTTCCACCGTGTACCCGGCCTGGTTCAGGTGGCGGCGGTAGTCGTGATGGCGGCCAACATCCCCGTCAATGACCGCGACCAGCTTGCGATCCGGCGCGCTCTGCGGCGCGGCAGGCCCGGCCGGGGCGCTGTGTGGGTCGGGCTGGGGGACCTCGGCGGCCGGCTGGCCCGCTTCCCGGGGGAACGCGGGGATGATAAAGCTGAAGGTAGAACCGACATTGACGGTGCTTTCCACCCACAGGCGGCCGCCCATCATCTCGATCAGGCTGCGCGAGATCGGGAGGCCCAGGCCCGTCCCGCCGCTGGAGCGGGTGAGCGAGCCGTCCACCTGCTCGAAGGCCACAAACGCGGAGTCAAGCTTGTCCGCCGGGATGCCGATCCCGGTATCCGAGACCGAAACCTGCACGTACGGCCCGTCCGGCTGCTGGACGGTGAAAGCCGTCACCGTGATCGAGCCTTCGTAGGTGAACTTGGCCGCGTTGGACAACAGGTTGAGCAGCACCTGGCGGGTGCGCAGCTCGTCACCCCACACCCGGGGCAGGCCGGCCTGCAGCTCCGCCGCCATGCGGATCGGCCGGTCTTTCAGCAGGCCGACGCTCATCGAGCGGGCCGCTTCCACTACGCCGGTGAGGTCGAACCAGCCAAAGGAGAGCGTGAGCTTGTCAGCCTCGATCTTGGCCTGGTCCAGGATGTCGTTGATCAGGGTCAGCAGGTGCTGGCCGCTGGAATAGATCGTCTCCAGGTCCTGGGCCTGCGTATCGGTCACCGGACCGTCGATGCCCTTGAGGATCACGCGGCTGAAGCCGATGATCGAATTGAGCGGGGTGCGCAGCTCGTGGGACATGTTCGCCAGGAACTGGCTCTTGACCCGGTCCAGCTCGCGCAGGCGGTCGTTGGCCGCCCGCACTTCCTCCAGCAGGCGGATGTTCTGGACGACGGCGCTGATCGACCCGGAGAGGGTCTGCAGCACGCGCAGGCTGGCTTCGGTGTAGGCGCTCGCCTCCCGCCGCAGCAGGAGGATCAGGCCGGTGATGGTATGGCCGGACAGCAGTGGGGTGACGACCAGGCTGCGCAGGCCCTGGGTGTTGAAGTCGTGCGTGGCGGGGATGCTTTCCAGGCTGGAGAGCAGGAATGGGCTGCGCTCCTTGCGCGCCTGCTGCGCGATCCAGCCGGACAGCGGCAGGCGCTCCGGCAGGCTGATGCCCGGCCCGTACGCGGCGGTCGCCATGCGCTCCAGGTAATCCCCGTCCCTGCCCCGCAGGAACACCCCCACCACATCGCTGGGAATCGCGGCCTGCACCTGGCGGGCCACCGTGCGCATGCTGGCCTCCAGGGTGGGGCCTTCCGCGGCGGCGGTGGTGACCTCGAACAGGAAGCGCAGGTCCTCCGCCTGGCGCTGGGCGCTGGCGAATGACAGCGCATTCTGGTAGGCGCTGCCGATCTGCGTGGCGAAAAGCTGGAGCAGCGTGATGTCTTCGTAGGAGAACACGCGCTCGCCGTCGATCATGTCCAGCCCGATCGAGCCGGTGACGCGCTCCCCGCTGGTCAGGAATGGCACCAGCACCACCTGCCGGAT
>CAZGYW010000183.1:0-6050 GCA_964530495.1 uncultured Anaerolineae bacterium | reverse complement strand
AACATGCGTGGCGCGGTGATGCCCCGGTAGCCGGGGTTGGCGTGGATCGCTTCATGCAGGGTTTCGCCGTGGGCGGAATAGGCCCGGGCCAGCCACTCCTGCGCGGTCTGAGCGCGGATGCCCAGCGCCGTTGCCACGGTGACCCGCTCGCGGTCCAGCCGTTCCAGCACGCGGCCAATCGTGGGGGTGACGCCTTCGATGTAGAACTGGAAGTCGCCGCTGGTGGCCTCGATCCAGCCCGCGTTGAGCAGGGTCAGGGCGGGATGAAAGATCGCGCCCATGTTGTTCAGACTGGTGTAAAGCACGTTTTTCGCGGCGATGAACTGCGGATACACCGTCTGCACCAGGTCCAGCACCTCCCGGGTGCGCGTGGCGGGCAACGCGGCCAGCGGCAGGGTGTTCTTGCGGCGGTAGATGTGTGCCTCCGCCGGGCCTTCGCTGCGGCTGGCGAACAGGAACGTCTCCGCTTCGGCGATGACCACTTCCGCGGTGCAGCCGGCTTCATCGAAAATCCGCCGGAATTCGAACGCACCGCCGGTGCGTCCCGGATTGAGGATGATGACCTGGCCATCCTGGACGTGGGGCGCGCAGGCCAGCGCGATATCGCGGTGGGCGCTGGCGGGGACCACGACCATGACGAGCTGAGCGCCGTCCAGCGCCTGCGCGATGTCGCCGGTGGCGCACTTGAGGTAGCCAACCGCCTGCCGCCCGTCTTCGAAGCTGATCTCAATGCCCCCGCGCACGGCGATGGTCTCGATGTGTTCGTAGGTGCGATTGTACAGGCGGACCGCATAGCCCCGCACCGCCAGGTCGGCTGCCATCGCTTTGCCACCGTGACCGGCCCCGATCACGCAAATCTCGAGTTCTTTCCGGGTTGCCATGCTTCACCTCTCAGTCTGTCTGCCGCATCGCTGGCAGGTGGGTTGTGCGCCGGATCTGCGTCAGGGGGGCGCATCCCTGCCCTGCCTGGCGTTCGCCGTGCGACGCACCCTGAACAGGGTGGCATGTGCTCCCCGCCCGGATGCAGGCGCGGCTCTGATCTCACTTTAGGGGAAAAAAGAGGCTAACACAAGCCAAACGCCCGGGCCGTGTGGCTGTGGGAGGGAGGCATTGCCGTCCGGCAGAGGCAGGCGCAATCCGTGGAGCCCGGTCTTGACCCACTGTAATAAACGCTGGCCGTGGCGGCGATTGAACGCGCCGGGCGCCAGCGCCTGCTGGTTTGACCACATGGTAAGACCTCCGGGGTTTGAGCCGTTTCAGGCCGGAGGGGATTGGCTGCTGCCTGGTGATCTCTCAGGTGCAATCCTGTTGCGTCTTCACATAATCGCTAGAAGTCCTTCACAGGTTCTTTACAATCTGCGCGTATGATCTCGGAAACTGAAGGGTAACGAGGTGCAACTATGTCCAGGCAAAATGCAATGGCACGTCAAACACGTGTTAACTGGCTGATTGATGCAGCAGTCTTTCTTTGCGCCGTGGTAGCGGCGCTGTCCGGCGTCTACTTTCTGTTCTGGCCATCCGGTTACCAGGGCGGGCGGAACGCGGCATATACCAGTGGGCCGCTATTCGAGCGCGCAACATGGAGTGATCTGCATACATGGGGTGGCGTGCTGATGGTCATCGCGGTGGTTGTCCACTTCGCGTACCACTGGCCATGGGTCACGATGATGACCCGGCGGGTGGTGAATGCCCTGCGCAACCGGGGATCACAGATGTCTCGCGGCGCACGAGTCAACCTGCTCGTCGATGGCGTAATCGCCATCAGCTTCCTGATCACAGCGATTTCGGGGTGTTACTTCCTGTTTGTGCCAGCGGGTGGCATGCAGGGTGGCCGAAATCCAGGCTGGGACCCCAATTTTGTGTTTAGCCGGGCCACCTGGGATCTGATCCATACCTGGGCGGGGGTGGCCATGATCCTCGCTGCAGTGATCCATTTCGCCATCCACTGGCGGTGGGTCACGAAAGTGACAGCCAGGTTCTTTACAACGCTGCTTCCGCGGCCTGCATCCCGGCCTTCACTGCCACAACACAGTGAATCTGCTTCTTAGCAAGGAGAAAAACGATGGTGAAGAAAGCCATACTCGGTATCCTGTTCATCGGGTTTGCGGGCATTTTGATCTACGGTGCCATCCTGCGCACCAACGCCACGACGCTTTCCGGTCAGAGCGAGGAAGCCGGTGCAGTTGCTGGCGCCGGGCGTGGCCGGGCCAGCACTCTGGAAGCGCCTGAGAGCGCTGACAGTCGTGGTTCGGGCCGGGGGCGCGACGTGACGGCAAACGTCACCGGTGAGCCGGCGCCCGGCCTGGGGCAGCAGGCTGCCTATGCGGAAAGCAATCGTGTGACCGAGTGGCAGACGGTTGAAGGTACTGTGATCAGTGTGGGGCCAGAGGCGCTGCTCATCGATCTGATCGATGGCCGCCAGGTGCTGGTTGAAGGTCAGCCGTGGCTGTATGGTCAATCACAGGGATTTACGCCGCGGGCTGGGGATCAGCTTGTGCTGACGATCTTTGAAGAAGATGAAGAGCTGAAACCAGGCCAGATCAATAACCGCACTACCGGGCAAACCGTTACGCTGCGTCTTGAGAATGGCAGCCCCCTGTGGTCGGGTGGCATGCAGGGCGGCCAGGTGCGCGGCAATGGCGGCGGAAATGCGACCGGTGAGCAGGCGGGCGCCGGAGGCATCCCTGTGGATTGGCTGACGGTTGAAGGGGTGGTTGTCAGCGCTGACAGCGCACAACTCGTGATCGCGGCTAACGCCACCGCGCCGGTGGTAGTTGAAGGCCGGGCCTGGGCCTATGCCCTGGCGCAGGGGTTCAGCATACGGGCCAGGGACACAGCAGTCATCATGGGGCTTCTCGAAGATGGCGAATTCAAGGCCGGATCGCTTGAAAACCTGGTAAGCGGCCAGCGTGTGCTGGTGCGCGACACAAACGGCCACCCGCTGTGGTCCGGGGGTGGGCGCAACGCTGCCTGACGTGGCTTGAGCGGCCTTTCCTCAGCAGAGCGCAATCAGCAAACGCGGAAGGTGAGGGCGCCCACCTTCCGCGTTTGAGTCCTGCCTGAAACATCGGATGACCCGGTGGGCGCGTTTTCGCACGCCCACCGGGTCCTGGATACTGCTGCTATTCGGCGCGCTTATTGATGCGCGCGCCCAGCCGCAGCCAGCCGATGCTGCCGTCATCTTTGCGCAGGAACTCCGCGCGGATGTCCTTGTACATGCCCTCGGTGACGATCATCTGATCCTCGCCGCACAGCGCCAGCTTGATGGGCGGCGGATCCGGCGGGCGCTCTTCCTGGCCCAGGTCGGCTTTGGGTGTGATCTTGACGAACAGCGCGCCATCTTCCAGAGTGACAGTAAACTCCATTGACGGCCGGGCGTAGCTGCCCACGTATTGCTGCAACTGCTCAGGCGTCGCGGGGATGACCTCGGGCGCGGGTTCTTCCACGCCGAGGAATTCTTTGAGCGCGAGCTTGGCGCCGGCCTCAATGGGCAGCCGGCCGTGATCGCCGTTCGCCAGGATCGCCAGGGCGAACTGTTTGGACGGCGCGATCACCAGCTCGGCGTTCTGGCCCAGCGTGGTGCCGCCGTGCTCGATGAACCGGATGCCGTCGGTGACTTTTGTCCACCAGGCCAGCCCGATGTCGCCATCCTGATCATTCATGGGGAAGTGGGGCGTTTGCATGCGCTGCATCGATTCCGGGGTGAGCAGGCGCGTCGCATCGGGCGCCGTGCCGTCGCCCATGTGGAAGCGGGCGTAACGCAGCAGGTCCTTCACATGGCAGGTGATCCCCCCGGCAGGGTTGACCGCCCGCGGCAGCTCCCAGGGGCGCTGGACCTTCGCGGCCTCTTCGATGACGACATGCCCCACCGCAAACCGGAACGTCAGCAGGTCGCGCGCGAAGAAGAACGAGCGCTCCATGCCCAGCGGATCGAAGATCAGCTCCTGGATCGCGGCCTCGTAGGTCTTGCCGGTGACGATCTCGATCAGCAGACCGGCGATGCTGAAGGCCGCGTTGTTGTACGAAAACAGCGCATCCGGCGGCGCAAGCTGCTCCACGCCTGCCAGCTTCTCCACGTAGACCGCCAGCGCATCGTCATTGGACCCGGTGTCGGTGAACACGTCGCCATCCCAGCCGGTGCTGTGGGTCAGCAGGTGGCGCACGGTGGTGGTGGCGGCCACCGCTTCATCGGCGACTTTGAACCCGGGCAGGTACTGGCGCACCGGCGCGTTGAGGTCGAGCTTGCCCATATCGACCAGGCGCATGACGGCGGTGGCGGTGAAGGTCTTGGAGATCGACCCGATCTGGAACAGGGTCTCGTCGGTGACCTCGAGCGGGTTGTCGACGCTCGTCACGCCCAGCCCGGCGGTGTAGGTCTGGTCGCCGTAGACGATGCCCACGGCCACGCCGGGAACGTGGTGCTCGGCCATTGCTGCGTTGATGGCCTGAACGATCTTATCGAATAGTGCCTGGCTCATGATCTCTCCTGTCACTCCGCTGAGTGCGATTCCGGGCGCTGCAGGACATACCAGCCCCGCTCGCCCTGGCACACAAAGTCCATAATCACAAATCCGCGCGCGAACGCCGCCTGCATGGACTGGCGCACGGCCTGCTGCCAGCGCTGCGCGTAGTCCATGGCGTCCCGCTTAAGGTCATTGACCCGGTAGGGGATTTCGATGCAGCAGGTCGCCGCCCCGAGTGCCGCCTCCGGAGAGCGAATCAGGGCGCCGCCATCAGCGGCGCGCAGGACAAACGCCGCGTCACCAACAGGATATTCCGGGTTGCTCCAGGGTCGGTGTTCAGTGGCCGCTGCCACGCGTTCGTCAGTGAGCTGCCAGCGGACTTCCAGCCGGTCGCTGGCCAGCCCGGCATTGATCGCGTCGGTCATCACGCCGTAGTGATCGACCAGGTAGATATCCGCTACCGCCCGCAGATGGTGGAAGTTGAAGTTGGCGTTGCCACGCTGCATGGGGTCGAACGTCCAGCGGATTTCCGTGAGACCACGCTCGAGCGCCCACCGGCGTTGCGCGCGCTTGATCTGGAGGCCGATCCCCCGGTCACGATATTCCGGCAGCACCCCGGCCATGTGCGACCAGAGGAGCTTGCCTGTGTCCCGCCAGGCGATGAAGCCGAAGCAGAACCCGACCAGCCGGCCTTCCAACTCCGCGCCGAGCACCAGGCCGCCATTATGCACCACGGCGGCCATCATGTACGGCGAGGTGGCCTCGCCGGGCGTCATGCCCCAGATGGCCTGCTGGAGCTCCAACAGCGCGTTGAAGTCCGGCATGCTGTGAATCTCACGGATGGTGACGGCATCCATAGCGGCTATTCCGGCGTTGGCTGGCCCTCGGCGGCTTCAGGCGCAGGTAGAGGCTTGCGGGCGAACGTGATGGGCTTGACGCCCGGCGCGAGCGGCACGGCAATCGCGCTGACCGATCCATCCACGCTGACGGAGAACGTCACCGGCAGGAGGGTGGGCATCAGTTTCGTTCTGGCCAGGAACACATCGTAATGCTGATGCTGCAGCGTCATTTCAAGGCCGTTGTAACTCCCAAAGAGCTGCCCGTCGCGGTAGTCAACCGTCAGCTCGCCATAGCCGGGATCCACATAGGCCCCGGCGTAAGCCTCCAGCGGATGCGATGGACTGGTTTCGGGAACCCGGGCGGCCAGCAGTTGCTCGTTGGCCTGGTCGACGCCGGCCAGCATTGTGTCGTAGAACTCGCGCCACAGCTTGTTCCAGTCCAGCGGCTCCAGGCCCAGCGCCAGGTCCAGCGCATGGCCCATGAGGGGAAGGGCGCCCACGCCGTCCATATTCGTCAGGACAACGATGCCGATCCCGTCCTGGGGCAGCAGTGACACAAACGCGCTGAAGCCGTCGATGTTGCCGCCGTGATGCACCCAGCGATGCCCGCGATAGTTCTGGACGAACCAGCCAAAGCCATAACTGGCCTGCCCGATCTCCGGGTGTGTTTCCAGCGGCGGGTAGAGCATCGCAGCGGGCACGAGGGGCATCTGGGCGGAGTGCAGCTCCTTGAGGGTGGCCTCGGCGA
>CAZGYW010000182.1:0-6056 GCA_964530495.1 uncultured Anaerolineae bacterium | reverse complement strand
AACTGGGACTACCGCGGTTACGCCCTGGAGCGGCTGGCCTTTGATGAGTTGCTCATCCTCCAGATGGCGATGTTGAGCCGCCGCCGGGCGTGGCAGAAAGTGCCCGGCACCCCCCTGCCGGTGACGGATTCGTGGCGGGATGCGCTCGTCGCCCGGCTGCCGTACCCGCTGACCGGGGCGCAGCAGCGCGCGCTGGAAGAGTTGCGGGCCGATATGGCCACCGCCACACCCATGAACCGCCTGCTGCAGGGCGACGTAGGCTCCGGTAAGACCGTGGTTGCGGCGCTGGCGCTGCTGATAGCGGTCGAAAACGGCGCGCAGGCGGCGATCATGGCCCCGACGAGCATTTTGGCCGAGCAGCATTTCCGCACGCTGACCGGCCTGCTGGCCCGGCTGGTGCCCGAGCGGGAGATCGCCGTGCGCCTGCTGACCGGCGCGACGCCGGCCGCCGAGCGCGCCGATACCCTGGCGCGGCTGGCCGCCGGGACGCTCTCCGTTGTCGTGGGGACGCACGCCCTGATCCAACCTGATGTGGATTTTGCCAACCTGGCGCTGGCCGTCATTGACGAACAACACCGCTTCGGCGTGGCCCAGCGCGCCCTGCTGCGTGGCAAGGGCATCAACCCGCACATCCTGGTGATGACCGCCACGCCCATCCCGCGCACGCTGGCCCTGACCCTGCACGCTGACCTCGATCTTTCCGTGCTGGACGAGATGCCGCCCGGCCGCACGCCGGTGGCGACCTACCTGCTCACCGAACAGGAGCGCGAGCGAGCCTACAGCTTCATTACCCAGCAGGTGGAGAAGGGCTTGCAGGCGTTCATCGTTTATCCGCTGGTGGACAGCGATGATCCGGAGGGCGAGGCCCGGTCGGCGGTGGCCGAGTATGAGCGCCTGGGGCGGGAGGTGTTTGCCCGGCAGCGGCTCGGTCTGCTGCATGGCCGGATGGCCCCCGACGAAAAGGAAGCCGTCATGGCGCGCTTCCAGGCCGGTGAGCTGGACATCCTGGTCAGCACGTCGGTGGTGGAAGTGGGCATCGACGTGCCCAACGCCAGCGTGATCCTGATCGAGGGCGCCAACCGCTTCGGGCTGGCGCAGCTGCATCAGTTCCGGGGCCGGGTGGGGCGTGGGGCGGCGGCGTCCTACTGCCTGTTGATCGGCGAGACCGGCACGAATGGCGCGCGCCAGCGGCTGGAAGCGATGGTCAGCACCACGGACGGGTTTGCGCTGGCCGAGATCGACTTCAAGCTGCGCGGGGCGGGCGAGTTGTTCGGCACGCGGCAGAGCGGGATCGCCATGCAGTTGCGCTTCGGCGGGGAGTTCAATCCGGCGCTGGTCGCGCTGGCCCAGCGCGAGGCGCGCACCCTGTACGCCGAGGACCCGGACCTGACTCTGCCGGAGCACCAGTTACTGGCGGAGCGGGTGGCGATGTGGCGCGCGGTAGACACGGACGTGAGTTAGGTGACTGCGAGGATCGTGATGCGCAAGGCGCTTTATCCCGCTTCGTTTGACCCGGTGCACTATGGGCATATCGACATCGCCATGCGGGCCGCGCGCCTGTTTGACGAGTTGACGGTTGCGGTCTATGATCGGCCTAATAAGCGCCTGCTCTTCACAGCGGAAGAGCGCCTGGCCCTGGTTGAAAAATCGCTGCAGCATATCCCAAACATACGATTTGCGATATACAGCGGTTTGACTGTAGACTATGCACAGCAAGTTGGCGCGATTGCCATTGTGCGCGGGTTGCGCGTGTTTTCGGATTTTGAGCTAGAATTCCGAATGGCGCTCGCCAACAGGCGCCTGGCGCCCAGCCTGGAAATTGTGAACCTGATTGCCGGGGAAGCGTATGTGCACCTCAGCTCCAGCACGGTGCGGGAGATCGCGTCCCTGGGCGGGGATGTAAGTACGATGGTCCCGCTGCATGTTCAGCGGGCATTGACGGAACGCTTTGCCGAGCTGCATCGGAACGGCGACAACCCGGTGTATACGGTCAGCATTACGGACTGATTTGGGGAAGGGAGTTCTATTCAATGGATATCTTGCACCTGGTAGACCGTCTGGAAGACTTGATCGACGAGGGACGCCACGTTCCGTTGAGCAAGTACACAATGATTGATGAGGAGCGCGCGCTGGAGATCATCGACCAGATGCGCATTTCCATCCCGGAAGAGATCGAGAAATCCAATCGCATCCTTCAGCAGCGCGACCGCCTGATGGCCCAGGCCACCGAGGAAGCCTCCCGGATGGTCGAGCTGGCCAAGGAGGAGGGCAATTCGCTGATTGCGCGCGAATCGATCGCCCAGGCTGCCCAGAGCCGGGCTGCGAACATCCTGGAGCAGGCCCGCCGTGAAGCCGAATCGATGCAGATGGATGCGGACAAGTACGTCATGGACGTGCTGGGTGAGCTGGAGAGCCAGTTGATCCGGACGCTGACCGTTGTCCGCAATGGCATTAATACGGTGGCGGCGCGCAGTGAGGTTGAGGCCTACGCGCCTGCTGCAGCCGAGAGGCCGGGTGAGGCCACGGAACCGGTGAATGTGACCGCGGCCGAGCACGCCAGCGTCTGATCACCTGTTGGCCGCTTGATCGGAAGTTGTGATCCGGCCCGGAAACCCTTCCCCCTGAACAGGTGGTTGGCCGCCAGGTGGCGGAAGCCTGACGAAAGCTGACAGGATGCCAGCCGGCATCCTGTTTTCGTTCTCTTGCGATTTGTGGTTGGCAGGGGCTTCAGCAGGGCAGCCTGGAATGGGACAGCAGGGCCGGCGCGGTCAGCGCCACTCCCAGACTCCTTCACCGCCAAGGATGCTCCGGATCTGGTCCGGGAAGCGGTCAGGATTCAGCGGCTTGCCCAGGAAGCCGTCAAACCCGGCGGTGCGCGCTTTTTCCATCTGTTCTTCGCTGGTTTCGGCAGTCACCGCCACAACCCGGGTATCCTTCAGCCGGTCATGGTTGCGAATCTTCTTCAGGGCCTGGAAGCCATCTTCATACGGCAGGCGGATGTCCATCAGCACCAGGTCAACCCGCGCCAGAGAATCGGCGAACTGGACGACCTGCCAGCCACTGGTTTTCCACTCGCAATGCTGGACGCCCATATAGGCCAGCATCCGGGCGATCAGGACGAAATTGGGCACGTTATCTTCTACAACAAGGATGTGGGCTTCGCTCGGATCAATTCGACTCTGGTTGCTGATCATGGACAGGGAACCTTTTGGCCTTTCCATTTGCGAAAGAGCTGGGCGTGCGTCGGATTGTCCAGTAGCTGCTCATGCCGGGGGAATAACATCCTTGTGAGTAGTCTACTGTATTTGGCTGATTCCCAACAGTAAGACTTTGGAGCTATAAGTCCGTAAGTGTTTGTCACACCGGCGCGACCATTCACCGATCAGGGAGTTGGAGCGAGGGGCGGGGCATGGTATTGTAGGTGTAGAATGGCGCGGAGTGATGCCGCCGCCGATGTGCCATCGACCTGAACGGAGTGAGCGCCTACGAATGAGCAGGAACAAGAAGACGCAGTACCTTACGGCGGAGGAAGCTGTTCAGTTCGTCAAGTCCGGTGACCGGGTCTTCATGACCGGTAATTGTTCGGTGCCGCATACGCTGCTGCGCGCGCTGGTTGAATACGCGCCCCACCTGGAAGATGTCGAGCTGGTGCAACTCCTGGCGATCAGCGAGGTTGACTATGTGGCGCCTGAGCTGGCGGGGCACCTGCGGGTGAACGCCATGTTCATCAGCCAGAACGTGCGCCAGGCGGTCAATGACGGGCGGGGCGATTTCACGCCAATCCTGCTCTCCGACGTACCGCGCCTGTTCCGGCAGAAGGAACGGTTTCCGGTAAACGTGGCGCTGGTGCACCTCAGCCCGCCGGATACCCATGGCTACTGCTCCTACGGCGTTGAGGTCGGCCTGACCAAGACCGGAGCGGAAGTCGCGGATCTGGTCATTGCTGAGGTCAACGCCCGGATGCCGCGCGCGCTTGGCAACAGCATGATCCACATTGATGATGTTGATATCGTTGTGGAAGTGGACTACCCAATCCCGGAAGTCCACATGACGGATGCCAACCCGCTCCAGCAACGGATCGCCGAGCATATTGTGGCGCTGATCCCGGATGGGGCCACGCTGCAGACCGGAATCGGCGGGGTGCCGGATGCCGTCCTGCGGCTGCTCACCAACCACCGCGACCTGGGCATCCATACCGAGTTGTTCTCCGATGGGGTCATCGATCTGGTGGAGCGCGGGGTGATCAACTGCCGGGCCAAGACGCTGCATCCCGGCAAGATCATCGCCGGGTTTGTGCTGGGCACCCAGCACCTCTACAGCTTCATCCATGACAACCCCATCTGCGAATTTCATCCCACGGAGTACGTGAACAACCCGTATGTTATCAGCCAGAATGCCCGGATGGTGGCCATTAACAGCGCCCTGGAGATCGACCTGACCGGCCAGGTGTGCGCGGACAGCATGGGGCATTACTTCTACAGCGGGGTTGGCGGGCAGCTTGATTTCATCCGCGGGGCGGGGCGCGCGGAAGGCGGCGTGCCGATTATCGCCCTGCCGGCAACCGCCAGAGATGGGCAGCTCAGCCGGATCGTGCCGGAGCTCAAGCCGGGGGCGGGCATCACCACCACGCGCAACGATGTGCACTGGGTGGTAACCGAATTTGGCGCGGTTGACCTGTTCGGCGCGACGGTGCGCGAGCGCGCGAAACGCCTGATCAGCATCGCGCATCCCGATTTTCGCGAGGAGCTGGCCCGCGTGGCGTTCGAGCGTTATCACGTTAGCGTGGGTTAGCTGCCGCCATCGCCCAGTGGCCGGCGCAGGCAGGGTCGCGTCAGGGCTGGTCGGGCGGCGAAGCGTCCAGGCTGCCGGGATGGCAGAACCTCTCGCACGCGGCGGGCGGGTGCGGCTGTACCGGCGGGTGGGCGCAACGCGATTTCGCTGAGGGTTGTCTGGCAGGCCGGGCAGGTCCACAGCGCGATCACGGCGGGCAGGCCGTGGGCGGCGGCGACTGCCGGCGGCCAGTGCTGGTGCCCGGCCAACTGGAATCGACCGCGTTGGTGGCAGGTTGGGCAGGTTGCGAGCATACGGTGTGACATCCGGGCCATCCTCAGTCTGATACCTTTTGTTATACTCAGTCTAGCGTTTGTGTTCCGGGCGTTTCTGGACGCCACGCCGGCGCCCGGCATGCGAGTCCCTGACGCTATCTGCGTAGTTGACGTCGAGACTCCCTGACTGGTTCCCGTTGACAGGCCCATGAGCCGTGTGCCGGGCGTGTCCCCTGATCGGTAGATGATGAATCCTATGAAGAATACGACAGTCCGGTTTGTCCTGTTGCTGATTAGCCTGACCCTGCTGGGTGCGGCCTGCGAGCCGCTGGTGCCTTCTCCCACCCCGCAGACCATCATCATCACGGCGACGCCCAGCCCGGGCCCGACCATGACGGCCACCCGCCCGGCGACCGCCACCCCGAATGTCACCGCTACGCCGATCCCCTCCCCATCGCCGACGCTGCCGGCCTGCCCGGAGGAACAGGGGCGGGTGCTGGACTTCGACGAGTTTGAGAGCGCGATCGCTGACCGCAATATGCCGTACCGCGTCTACGTCCCGCCGTGCTACCGTGAACTGCAGAAGCGCTACCCGGTGGTCTACCTGATTCACGGTGCGGCGGAGACGGAACGCCAGTGGGAGGATCTGGCGCTGTTCGACCGCCTTGACCGGGGCATCGCGCTGGGTGAATATCCGCCGATGATCGTGGTGATGCCTTACGGTGGGCTCCTGTTGCCGGAGAACACGTTTGGGGATGGCGAATCCCTGCTGGAAGACTACCTGCTGGAGGAGTTGATCCCGCGCGTGGAGACAGACCTGTGCGTCTGGAAGGATCGCGATCACCGGGCGATTGGTGGGATCAGCCGGGGCGGATTCTGGGCACTCAGCGTGGCATTCCGCCATCCGGAGCGCTTCAGCGCGGTAGGGGCGCACAGCGCGGCGCTGGATACCGGCATCACCCCGGCGGACTATAACCCCCTGAACCTTGCGCTGGAGGCGCCGTTCATCAA
>CAZGYW010000181.1:0-6069 GCA_964530495.1 uncultured Anaerolineae bacterium | reverse complement strand
CCGGGGCGACCTGGAGGTCAACGAGGCCAAACTGCGCAGCCTGCTCGGCGGTGGGATGCTGCGCGCGGCCACTGAGGACGAAATTCGGGCGGTGGGCGCGGAGCCGGGCTACGCCTCCCCGGCCGGGCTGGCAGTGCGGCAGTCCGGAAGCTCTGACGGCGTGACGGTCATTGCTGATCGCTCGATAATCGCGGGGGTGAATTTCGTTGTCGGGGCGAATGACGCCGGTTATCACTTCACCGGGGCTAACTACCCGCGCGACTTTTCGGTCACTACTCTGGCTGACATCGCTACCGCCTATGAGGGAGCGTCCTGCGGGCGTTGCGACTCTGGCAGACTGACTGTGGAACGTGCGATTGAACTGGGCCACTGTTTCAAGCTGGGAACGGCCTACAGTGAGAAGGTCGGTGTGACGTATCTGGATGAGACCGGCGTGGCCCGGCCGGTGGTGATGGGCAGCTACGGGATCGGCCTGGACCGGCTGATCGCGGCCATCATCGAAATGCATCATGACGAGTACGGCATCGTGTGGCCGCGCAGCGTGGCGCCCTTTGATGTGCATATTGTTACGCTAGGTCGCGATGAGGTCTGTCACGAACACGGTCGGCAGCTGCACGACGATCTGTGGCGGGCGGGTGTCGCTGTATTACTGGACGACCGCGAGGAGCGGCCGGGCGTCAAGTTCGCGGATGCCGACCTGATCGGCGTGCCGCTGCGGGTGACCGTAAGCGAGCGAGTACTGGCGCGGGAAGCGCTGGAAGGCAAGTGGCGGGGCGCGGCCGACCGGTTCGACATCCCGCTGGCGGATGCGGCACAGGCGATTCAGACTCTGCTGAACGGGCGTTGATGGCCGGGCTAGCCAAAAGAACCTGATTCGGATGGTAGAAGCATCTTGTCAGCCAGTCAGGGGCATGGTATACTGTTGTGTAGCAACAAACCTCTTTGCAAAAAGTGGGCATCCCCCACTTTTTGTGTTATAGGGCAGGAGTCTTACTGCCACGTTAATCGTCGATTGAAGAATGCTTGGCCTCAGACCGCGAGTGACCAGCGGGAGTATGGAGCAGGATGAAGAACGAGTTTGTCCTGGCAATTAACGAAATCACAGATGCACGCGCACTGCCCCGGGAGACGATCCTGGAAGCGCTGCGTACCGCGCTTGTTTCCGCTTACAAACGGGATGTGAGTGTTTCCTCTGCCCAGCAGGTGGAAGCGGAAATCGACATGAACGCGGGGACCGTCACCCTTCTGGTTGAAAAGGAAGTGGTTGAAGCGGTCCAGGATGTGCGTACCGAAGTTGCCCTGGAGCGCGCGCTGGAGATTAACCCGGTAGCGCAACTGGGTGACACGCTGATGGTGCCGATTGACAACCCTACGGGTAAGTTCGGGCGCATCGCGGCTCAGACAGCCAAGCAGGTCATCCTGCAGAAGATCCGTGAAGCCGAGCGTGAAACACTGTACGACGAGTACGTGGAGCGCGAGGGCGATCTGATCTCCGGCACGGTACAGAGCGTCACCGCGCAAGGGGTGACGATCAGCCTGGGACGGGCGGAAGCACTGCTGCCGCGCACGCACATGATGCCCGGCGAGAAGTACCGCCCCCACGATAAGGTGCGGACTTTCCTGCTGGAGGTCAAGAAGGGCAATCGTGGGCCACAGATCATCGTCAGTCGCAGCCATCGCAACATGCTGCGCCGCTTGCTCGAATACGAAGTTCCGGAAATCTACAACGGCCAGGTGGAGATCAAGAACATCGCTCGTGAAGCCGGTTACCGTTCCAAAGTGGCGGTGGCCGCCCTCCAGGAAGGCGTTGATCCGGTCGGGGCATGCGTCGGCATGCGCGGCATCCGCATTCAGAACATTGTGCGGGAGCTGAACGAAGAGAAGATCGACGTCATTGAGTGGAGCGCGGATGCCTCCGTGTTCATCACCAAGGCGCTCAGCCCGGCGCGCGTGGCCGGCGTCTACCTGGATGAGTATGCGGACAGCGGGCGAGGTGGGCTGGGCACCGCGACGGTGATTGTCCCTGACGATCAGTTGTCGCTGGCCATCGGGCGCGAAGGGCAGAACGCGCGCCTGGCCGCCAAACTGACCGGCTGGCGGATCGATATCAAGAGCGTATCGGAAGCCGTGTCCAGCGCGCTGCAGAATACCGACTCGAAGGCGCTGGCGGCGGTGATTAGCAAGCAGACCGCCCTGGTTGACGAAGTGAAGCGCATCAACGAGAAGCGCGAAGTTGGCCGCCCGGTGATGCCGGAAGAGTTCCAGACTCTGATCCAGTTCGCGCGGCTGGCAGAAGATGCGCTGCTTTCGGAGCGACGTGACGTCAACCGGCAGTACCAGGACCATCTGCGCGTGGTGAGCGCGACTCTGCCAGAAGCAGCGTTCAAGGTGCCGGTGGAGAAGCTCGATCTGCCGCAGCCCATCGTGCGTGCTCTTGGCTCACGCTTTGAAACCGCGGGTGAGGTCATGCTCCACCTGCTTGTGAATGAAGACCGGGTGGAAAAGACACTCCGCCGCGTCCAGGTGGACGATGCCATGGGCCTCATTAAAGCGGCCCTGGCTAACCTGCCCATGCCGGAGGAAATCGAAGCAGAGGCGGTTGTTGAAGAGGCGCCCGAGCTGGAACCGGTCACTGAGCCACTGCCGGCTGAGAAGCCGCTGCTCCCGGTGACCCGGGCAGAAGCTGCCTCCGTCGCTGAGGGTGAAGAAGAGCCGTTGCCGGCCTTCATTGAACCCGATGTTGAGGAAGAGGCGGCACCGGAACCGGTGCGCATGCCCTTGCCGGTTCAGCGCGAGGAAGAAGAAGAGGCCGTTGAAGAGGTTCAGACCTTCCGCCCCGCGCCGGCATTTGTTGAAGATGACGAACTGGCGCGCCTGGCTGGCAAGAAGGACAAGGGGCATAAGGACCGTCAGCGCGAGCTGGTCTTTGACGAGGATGCTGGCAAGGTGGTAGCCCGCCGGAAGCGCAAGGGCAGCCGGAAGCGCAGCTCCTTCATGGACGAGTACGAAGACTAAGCGCAGAGGGCGAGCAATGGCGCGTGAGCGAGCGGCCGGACGGCAGAAGCATATCCCCCAGCGGACATGTGTCGTTTGCCGCCAGACCGGTGATAAACGCACATTGACGCGGATTGTCCGGACACCGGATGATGGTGTGGTTGTGGATTTGACCGGAAAACGAAATGGGCGCGGTGCATACCTGTGCGAGCAGGACGCCTGCTGGGAGCAGGCCCTGACGAGCGCAGTCCTGGATCGCGCCCTGCGAACGACACTCACGGAGGACGATCGCATTCGGCTCCGTGAGCAGCGCCCGCCTCAATGATGCGGCGGGCTGCCAGCGTGAGGTTGATGGGCTTGGATGTTGGCGTTTATACAGCGACGAGTAAAGGATTGTCTATGTAACGAACTCGCTGTAGGCCAGCCATCTATTGCCTGAGTCTAGGCATGGAGGTGCTGATGGCTAAGGAAAAGCAGGTCTTTGAAATCCCGGATTTCGTTACCGTACGCGATCTGGCGGGACTGATGGGCGTGACCCCGATTGATGTGATGAAGCAACTCATCAACAACGGGATTATGGCATCCATCAACCAGCAGATTGACTACGATACGGCAGCCATTGTTGTAGAAGAAATGGGCTATGAAGCCCGGCCGGTTGCCAGAGAGCAGGCTGAGGAGGAATCCGCCGAAGGATTGCCGCAGTGGCGGCATTTCTACGATGGCCAGGACCCCAAGAGCCTGGTAACCCGCCCCCCGGTGGTGACAATCCTCGGTCATGTTGACCATGGCAAGACCAGCCTGCTGGATGTGATCCGCAGCGCCCACGTGCAGGAAGGTGAGGCGGGCGGGATCACGCAGCACATTGGTGCCTACCAGGTTACGCATAACGGCCGCAAGATCACGTTTCTGGATACCCCCGGTCACGAGGCGTTCACGTCCATGCGCGCACGTGGCGCCCAGGGTGCAGATATCGCCGTGCTGGTCGTGGCGGCGGACGACGGCGTGATGCCCACCACCCGGGAAGCAATTGCCCACGCGCGCGCGGCCCAGGTGCCGATTGTGGTCGCGCTCAACAAGATGGACCGGCCGAACGCCAACCCGGAGCTGGTCAAGCGGCAGCTGGCCGAACTCGAGCTGGTTCCGGATGAGTGGGACGGAGATACCCTGGTGGTGCCGGTATCGGCCCGCGAAAAGACCGGGCTGGATGATCTCCTGGAAGCCATCCTTCTTGTGGCGGATGACACGCGCATTGTGGCTAACCCGGCCACTACCGCGCGCGGCACAGTGCTGGAAGGCCGAGTGGAGCGCAATCGCGGTGTGGTGGCGACTCTGCTCGTTCAGAATGGGACGCTCAAGCAGGGCGATATCGTGGTGGCCGGGTCCAGTACGGGCCGCATTCGGGCGATGTTCGATGAGCACGGCAAGACCGTCAAGACGGCAGAACCGTCGCGCCCGGTATCTGTCATTGGACTTGATGAAGCCCCGGAACCGGGTGACATCTTTGAAGTTGTCGCCAAGGATCGGGAAGCGCGGGCAATTGTTGGTGAGCGCCGGCAGGCCCAGCAATTGGCCTCCCGTCGCGGTCCGCAGATCATGACCCTGGACGAGATCTTTGCGCAGTACCAGGCCGGGGAGACCAAGGACCTGAACCTGATCCTCAAGGCAGATGTGCAAGGCTCCCTGGAGCCGATCATCAATTCCCTGGAGGAACTGCGCGAGTCCGAGATCAAGGTGCGCATCCTGCATGCCGGGGTTGGCAACATCAGCGAAAGCGACATCATGCTCGCCAACGCGTCAAGCGCCATTGTGCTGGGTTTCAATGTCCGTCCGGACAGTGCGGCGCAGGCGATGGCGGAAATCACGGGTGTGGATATTCGCCGGTATACCGTCATCTACAAGCTGATCGAAGATGTGGAACTGGCGCTGCATGGCCTCCTGGAACCGGTCTACGAGGACGTTGTGGTTGGCAAGGCCCAGGTGCGCGCGGTGTTCAGAATCCCACGCCACGGCAACATCGCCGGCTGCTATGTCACTGAAGGCGAAGTGCGGCGCAACGCGCAGGCGCGCGTCGTCCGGCGCAACCAGCGGCTGATCGAAGGAACGAGCGTCAGCTCGCTGCGGCGGTTTGAGGAAGACGTGCGTGAGGTGCGGGCCGGGTACGAGTGCGGTGTGGGGTTGTCCGGCTTCAATGACTTTGAGGAAGGCGACGTCATTGAGTTCACCACGCGCCAGCGGGTGAGCTAGGGTAAGCATATGGCGTCAGTCAAACAGAAGCGCATGGAGGACCAGATCCGCAGCATCCTGAGCGACCTGCTGCGGCTGGAGGTCCGTGACCAGCGCCTGAAGAACATCACTGTGACACGTGTCCTGCTGGACCGTGAGCTGCAGTTCGCGGATGTGTACGTCAATGCGATGGGCGACGAATCCCGCCAGCAGGAAGTCCTGGCCGGCCTCGAGCGGGCCAGAGGCTTTCTGCGGCGGGAGCTTGCCGGGCAAATCCGGCTGCGAACAACCCCGGAGCTGCATTTTCACTGGGACCTGAACCTGGAGCACGGCGAGCGCATCAACCGCATTCTGGACCAACTGGATATCCCGCCCGGCGCCCTGCCGGCCGAGGATGATGAGCTTTCGTTCGAGGATTTACTGGATGACGATGGATTGGACTGAGGCGGCGACTCTGGTGCGGGCGGCTGCGTGGGTGGTCGTGGTCACGCATGTTAGCCCGGATGGAGACGCGATTGGAACGTTGCTGGGCACCAGCCTGGCGCTCCGCAAACTGGGCAAGACGGTCATCCCGGCCGTTGACGAAGGTGTGCCGTCGGAATTCCTGTTTCTGCCTGGCGCGGCGGAAGTGCGGGCCACCCTGGAGCAGTGTGCGCCTGACCTGGTAGTCGCGGTGGATTGCGGGGATTTCGGGCGGATGGGAGCGGTTGGCGCGGCGGCCTGCGCCGGCGGTGCGCCGATCATCAACCTCGACCACCACGTCACCAATACTCGCTTTGGAACGGCCAACCTGGTTGACCCGACGACGGTTGCGGCATCGGAAGGCGTTCTGGACTGGCTCGACCAGCTCGG
>CAZGYW010000180.1:0-6075 GCA_964530495.1 uncultured Anaerolineae bacterium | reverse complement strand
AGATAATGAGCGGTGACTGGAGTTCAGACGTGTGCTCTTCCGATCTTGCTCAGCGTGCTGTTCGGCTTCTTACTGGCGCGCAGCCATTATGATGAACTGCTGGCCCTTCTGATCTCCGGCGTGTACAGCCTGGGCTTCATCGGCCTGATCACTGCCCTCAACAATGGTGAAGGTGACTCCCTGCTGACGCGCTTTGCGGATGTCTTTGTCCGGGGGTTTGCCTGGTTACAGGTGCTGGGCGGAGAAGGGATTGCCCAGGATAACCTCGTATTTGTGCTGTTTCTTTCCGTGCTGTTCTGGTTCCTGGGCCATAACATGGCCTGGCATATCTTCCGGATCGACCGAGTCTGGCGGGCAACTCTGCCGGCTGGACTGGTCATCGTGGTGAATATCTTCTACTACACGGGCGAAGCCCAGCTCGGTGGCTACCTGGCTGTATTTGTGGTCTTCGCGCTGTTGCTGATCGTGCGCAGCACGATTGATGCCCAGGAATGGGACTGGTACCTGAAGCGCATCACCTTTCCATCCGGGTTGCGGAATCAGTTTCTGCGCTGGGGCGCGGTGCTGTCCATTTTGCTGGTTGTGGTGGCCTGGCGGCTGCCCACCGGGGCGGATGGGGACAACCTGGAGCGGGTGCAGGAATTTCTGAACAGCGACCCGCTCGAGGAGGTTAACAACTTCTTCAACCGGCTGTTCGCCTCCCTGGAGAGTGAGGGGCTGGTCACTGCGGATTACTATGGTGGCAACGCCCTGCAGCTTGGCGGTGCCGTGCAACTGGGCGATCAGCCGGTGATGCTGGCGCAGGCGCCGCCTTTGAACGACCGTGGGACGCGCTACTACTGGCGCTCCCGCACCTTCAGCCAGTATGAAGCTGGGCGCTGGACACCCACCGCATCGACCCGTTTGACGATTCCCGAGGCGGGATTTGCGATTCAGGATGTGGCCGTGCTGCCGGGAGCGCGGGAAGCGATTTCCCAGCAGTTTACGATGGTGCTCAACGCCTCCCGGCTGATCTATGCTGCGCCGCAGCCGTCAGTGCTGAACCTGCCTGTCTCCATTGACATGTCGTATGTTGACCAGCTGCAGCGCCAGCTTGACGTGTCTGTGATCCGTCCCCTGGAAGTCCTGCGTACCGGGGATGTGTACACGGTGCTCAGCAGCGTGGCGGTTGCGGACGCGCCCGCGCTGCGGACTGCCGGAATGGTGTATCCGCAGTGGGTCGTGAATGAGTACCTGCAGGTGGGGGAGAGTGTCACCCGCCGGACGCGCGAACTGGCCTTTCAGATTGTCACAGACGCCAACGCGCTTACGCCGTATGACCAGGCCAAAGCGATTGAGCGCTGGCTGCGCGCCAACATCACTTACGATGAGACGATCTCCGGCCCGCCACCGGGCGTTGACCCGGTGGACTGGGTAGTGTTTGATGAGCAGCGTGGCTACTGTAACTACTATGCCAGCGCGATGGTGGTCATGCTGCGGTCTGTGGGTGTGCCGGCGCGGCTGGCGGCGGGCTTTTCCCAGGGTGAGTGGAACACAGCCAGCCAGAGCTTTCTCGTGCGGGAGCGGGATGCCCACACCTGGGTTGAGGTGTACTTCCCGGGGTATGGATGGGTTGAGTTTGAGCCGACTGCCGCCCAGGCGCCGCTCGACCGGCCGGATGCGATCCCGCAGGCGCCCGGTGCCCAGCCAGTCACTCAGACGCCATTGCCTACCAATACACCGCTCCCTACCACAACTCCGACACAGGTCCTGCCACCCACCGGCACGCCGGAACCCGACAGCGAGGGGCCGCTGATCCCGCCAACCGTCACCCCGCAACCATCGCCAACGCCGACTCCGACGCCAGCGCTGTTCCCGACCATCACCGGGCCGGAGCAGCAGGAAACCCGGCCACCCAGCCTGCTTGCCTCGTTGTTGCGCGTGCTGGCCGTGGTGCTGATTGCGCTGCTGGTGGTGCTGCTGCTGGTTGTACTACTTGTGGCGGCGATCTGGTGGCTGGAATGGCGGGGATTGGGCGGGTTGACGCCGGTCCAGCGTGCCTACGCCCTGCTGGAGCGTTATGCGGGCTACCTGGGGATCCGGCTTGCTCCCAGCTATACGCCAAGGGAACGACAGCGGGTGTTGACGGACCGGGTGCCACCCGGTGAGGCTCCGATCAGGGCGATTACGGATATGTACGTTGAGGAGACTTACGGGCCGGAATCTACGCCGCGCGGGCGCTGGGAGGAGACTGTGCGCAGCGCGTTGAGTGACGTGCGCAGGGTGTTCCTGCGCGCCCGCCTGGATCGGCTGGTGCCGTTCAGGCGGCGGCGACCCTGAGCGCAACGACGGGAGCAAAGCAATGAATTTGGAAGCGGCACACCTGGTCGAAGGGCTGCGCGCTGCGCGCGTGGCGATGAGACAGGTTCTGGTCGGCATCGATCCTGACCGTGAGATTTATCCGGGCTGGCATGTCAGGCATCTGCTCGCGCACCTCTCGGGCTGGGACGAAGTGGCCATCACAGCGATCGACGCGCTGGGGAGGGGTGAATCCTATGCCATTGCG
The DNA here is from genome assembly GCA_964530495.1 of uncultured Anaerolineae bacterium. Classification (GTDB taxonomy): domain Bacteria; phylum Chloroflexota; class Anaerolineae; order Aggregatilineales; family Ch27; genus CAZGYW01. The sequence goes on along the minus strand of CAZGYW010000180.1, from coordinate 3,530 downwards.
CGTTACCAGGGGCTTGACGACTTCAACCGGCGTTCGGTAGAGGCTCGCCGCGAATCAAGCGCTGCTGCGATTGCGGAGGAATGGGAGCGCCTGCGCCAGACCCTGGAGCAGAGGCTGGTCACGCTGCCACCGGAGCTTCTGGAACGGCCAATGGTACTGCCGTGGGGAGGCCCCGGATCGGTCGCCAGCCTGGTCACAATCCTGATTGACCATGAGGTCGAGCACAGCGAAGAGATCCACAGGCTCTGGGCCGGGGTGTAGCGCGTTCCAGGTTGACCAGCGCGCGGATCAGTGGTCGCGGTTGGTGGCGAAGTAGGTCAGTTCCACCAGCTGCTGGCGGGCCGGGCTGTCCGGGAGCGTCATGAGCGCTTCCCTGGCCTGCCGGGCGAAATCACGGGCGATCTCGATCGCTTCGCTGACGGCTCCGCTGGCGCGAATGTCCTCCAGGGTGGCTACGACCTGCTCCTCGGATGCCGTTCCGGCGATGACTCGTCTGAAGGTGCTGTTGAGGTCGCGCTGCCGGGCGTGGTAGAGCAGGACCGGCAGGGTGATGATCCCTTCGCGCAGGTCGTGACCGCTGGGTTTCCCCAGTTGTTCGGCGTTGCTGGAGAAGTCAAGCGCGTCATCGATGATCTGAAACGCCATGCCCAGCAGGCGCCCGTATTCGCTCATGGCGTGGATGGCGACCTCGTCAGTGGTGCCCAGCATGGCGCCTGCTTCGGCAGAGGCGCGAAAGAGCGAGCCCGTCTTTCCGTAAATCCGCGCGTAGTATTCTTCGATGGGGACCAGCGTGTACTTGGATTGCGCCTGGACCATTTCGCCATGGCAGATCTCGCCCAGCGTCCGCGCGAATGAGCGCACGATGCCCACGTGGTCGGCTTCCGCGACCAGGGCGGCGGCCGCCGCAAAGAGCATGTCACCCGTCAACACAACCAGGCCAATCGGTAGCTGCATGTTCAGGGTTGGAACGCCGCGGCGCTCCGGCGCGTTATCCACCAGGTCATCGTGGATCAGGGTGGCGGTATGCAGCATTTCAATCCCGGCGGCGACCGAGATCGTGCGCTCCAGGTCAGCGTCAAACATGCGGCCGCCATAGAAGGTCAGGCTGGGGCGGAGTCGCTTGCCGCCGGCCCTGACGATATCCTGAACCTGTTCCTTGATGCCAGCCGGAGAGACCGGCACAGCGTCAAGCAGGCGCTGCTCAAGGCGCTGCAGCTCGTGCTCGATACTTGCGGTGAAGGAAATGGACGCAGTATTCATGGCTGTTGTCTTATCATTGCGCTATCAAACGGCGCATCAGCGGTCTCATCTGGCGCCAGGCGTTCGTCGAAACCCTTCCAGGCACCGGCCCGCTGCTGCCGCAGGAAATTGGCTGCCTGCAGCAACCCCTGATACACCCCGTTAAGTTGCTCAATCCGACACGCGTAGTGTTGGGAATGACTGGTTTGACTGAGCTGAACCATTTGGTGCTGATGGGCCTGCAGGCTTTCCAGCCTTCGCGCGAACAGCATCGCAATGCGCTCAGCCGGGTTCTCTGTCGCCCTGTAGAACTTACGCCGATTGTGTGGCTGGTGGACGACTTCAACCAGGCCCATCTGGTTCAGGCTCTTGAGAATGACGCTGCTCGAGCTTTTTGCGATGCCGCTGCGCTCGCTGATGTCATCCAGGGAGAGTGGCTGCTCCGCTGCGAACAGCAGCGCCAGCGCCAGCGCGGCCGCTTTGTTCAACCCCAGTAGTTTACCCAGTTCGACCACCGCTTCAAAGAGAATGGCGTCTTCCTGGTGATTTTCGTTATTGCGCGGCTGAGCTGCCATAACCAATCCCGACCATCAGATAGAGCGTATCGTTATTGCTTTCACAAGTGCGATTATAGACCCCATGAGCAGCTTGTCAATTGAAAATTCTGAATTTTCAGAATATTCTGAACTGATTTTCACGAACGTCACATAAACCGCCGCGCAAGGGTGGAGAGGAGATTGTGGTCAGCGGTGTGCGCCAGGTGTCAGGCGTTCCAGCTCGCCCCGGCTTCATGTTCGGCCAGGACACCGAGCAGCTTGGACAGCAGCTCTTCGCGGGTGACCGGCTTGGTGAGGAGATCAGTGGCCCCGGCCCGCATCGCGCTGCGCCGCGTGGCGTAGTCATCCCGCGCGGTCAGAACGACGACGGGAATCTGCCGCAGAACCGGAGAGGCGCGCAGATGCCCGCACACCGTGATGCCGGACAGATCCGGCATGATGATGTCGAGCAGCACAATGTCGACGGGCGTATTTCGGGCGGTGAGCAGGGCCTCGTTGCCGGAGCGGGCCGCAATCATCGTGAAGGGTGAGTCGCGGAGCATGACCGCGATGAGTTGCAGGGTATCTTCATCATCATCGACAGCCAGCAAGGTGTAACGGGGTTTCATGGCGTTTCCTCCAGTGCTGCATGCGGAGCAGTGACTACCTGGCGACTGGATTAAAGCTGAAACGCACCATCTTTTCAGGTACTTTAGCATGGTTCGCGCGGAATGTGAAGCGCAATGGCATAGTCGCAGGCAGGCGCTGATGGCGAAGCCTGGCGGATGTTCGCCTGGTTCGCGTTTCCGATGTATCCTCGTACCGTCTTCAGGGCGCCACTGCGGCGCAGACACGGCAGATCGGGCTGGATCCGGGAGGAAGCGCGGTGATTACGATACTGGTGGCAACCCACAATGCGGGCAAGCGGCGCGAGTACGAAGCGCTGCTGGCTGATCTGCCGATTGCCTGGGTATCGCCAGCCGAACTCGGCCTGGCGGATTTTGATGTCGAAGAAAGCGGGACGACGTTTGAGGAGAATGCCAGGCTCAAGGCATTGGCTTTTTCCGACCGGGCGGGAGTGCCGGCCCTGGCAGACGATTCAGGGCTGGTGGTGGACGCCCTGAACGGTGCGCCGGGCGTGTATTCGGCCCGCTATGCCGGGCCCGGGGCCAGCGACGCGGATCGGTACCGCAAGCTGCTGGCCGAACTGGCGGGCGTGCCGCAGGCGCGCAGAAGCGCCCATTTCGAGTGTGTCGTTGCCCTGGCGCTGCCCGGTGGCGCCGTCTACACCGCCAGCGGGCGGGTGGATGGCGCAATCGCATCGGCGCCACGCGGCCAACAGGGATTCGGGTATGACCCGGTCTTTGTGCTGCCGGATGGGCAGCACATGGCGGAACTCGCTCCCGCGGAGAAGAACGCCCTCAGCCACCGCGCGCGGGCGCTCCATGCGCTGAAGCCGACCCTGGTCCGGGTTCTGAAAGACTTCGCGGACACATCCGGTGCGTGACGGACCGACAATCACACGGTGAGGCAAAATGATCATTGCGATTCGCCTGGTGGATGTGCTGCCGGAATCCACCGGAGACCCGGCGCCGACATTTCTGTTATTCAGCTCCGATTTGGCTGCTGACTGGCGCCTTCTGCAGCGTTATGTGCCGGTAAGCCATTCCCGGCAGAACGGGGACAGGATTGAGATTCACTGGACGCTGCCCGATCCGGATGTTGTGCTGGGCAGCGTGGGCATCGCTGCTAACG
>CAZGYW010000179.1:4843-6089 GCA_964530495.1 uncultured Anaerolineae bacterium | reverse complement strand
GCTGATGGCCGGCAACGTGGCCTTCCAGTCGATCGGGCGCGCGGTGGGCGCGCCGTTGGGCACGGCCCTGTTCGCCTCCGGCCTGGCGGTTAACGCGGGGGCGGCGGCGCTGGCTAACGGCCTGGCCCTGATCCTGCTGCTGGCTTTCATCCGCCCGGAGTGAGCCGCTGCGCGGGGGTGCGTTGCCTGCGAATGGAGCGAGCGAATGCCTGAGAATCCGTATGTGGAACACATGCGCGCCCGGATTGGCGACCTGCCGCTGCAGGCGGTCGAGGTGCGCGCCGTGATCCGGGATGCGGCGGGCGGCATCCTGCTCGACCCGCGCGGTGAGGGCTGGCGCGCGCCGGGCGGAGGCCTCCAACCCGGCGACAATCCCGCTGCCGCCCTCGTCCGCCTGGTGGGGGAGGAAACCGGCCTGCGCGTGGAGCCAGTGCGCCTGCTTGGCGTGTGCAGCGGGCCGGACGGAGGGAACACTGCGACGCTGCGTCTGGTCTTTGAATGCCACCTGACCGCTGGTGGGGAGGCTGCGGCGCTGGCCGCCGTGGATCCGCAGACCGCCTCCGGCAGCCCCGATCTGTTCCCTGAGCTGGCGCGCGCTCTGGACGCCCCCGGTCCGGCATTTTTCCAGCCGCCCGCCTGGACCCCACCATCGGACGGCATCCGCGCCAACGGTATCTCGGCTTACATCCGCGATCTGCGGGCCCGCATCGGCCACGATCTGGTGCTGATGCCCGGCGCGGCGGCGGTGATCGTTGACGATGCCGGGCGGGTTTTGCTCCAGCGGCGCGGCGATAACGGTCAGTGGGGTGTGCTGGGCGGCGCGATTGACCCCGGCGAATCCCCGGCGGACGCGGTGGTGCGCGAAGTGTGGGAGGAATCCGGGCTGCTCGTCCGGCCGGAACGGCTGGTCGGCGTCTACGGCGGGCCGGAGAACATCATCCAGTATCCCAACGACGACCGGGCGGCGATCATCAGCTTTACGTTCGCCTGCCGGGTGCTGGAGGGCGTGCCCATCCCCGACGGTGTTGAATCGCTCGAGCTGCGCTCGTTCGACGTGCGGGAGGCGCTGTCCATATTGCCCGACCGGATTCGCCGCCGGGCCACGGATGCGCTCCGGCCGCCGGGTAGCACCGCGTTCGACCGGTAGCCGGGGGGCGATTCATGTCCGGCGCCCATTCGCCCGATCGCCCGGAGCCGGATAGACTTGAGGCGTGCTGCCTGTTCCTGAGTGAAAAGAGGGCTACCC
>CAZGYW010000179.1:0-4833 GCA_964530495.1 uncultured Anaerolineae bacterium | reverse complement strand
CAGACGTGTGCTCTTCCGATCTGGAATAACGACCAGTCGAACGCGAAAATGTCTAGCCCTTCCCTCACTTTGGGGGCAAGGGCGGACGCAGGAGCGCAGCGACTGCGCGGGATGGGGGCACAGACCCGTTGGCAACCCCGGGTCACGTCCGGCAGGCCATTCGCCCGATCGCACGGAGCCGGATAGTATTGAGTTGCGTCGCCTGAGTGAAAAGAGAGCAAACCCCATGTACGAAACCCGCCTGGATACCATCCGCCAGATCGCCCGCGCCGCCAGCCTGGATGCCATCGCCATCGTCCCCGGCGCCAACATGACCTACCTGACCGGCAAGGCGTTCCACACCAGCGAACGCCCGACCATCGGATTCTTCTTCCCGGAGGACGAGCCGGCCTTCATCCTGCCCGCGCTGGAAAAAGACAAGTTCGCCGTCCCGCCCTATGCCATGCGCCTGTTCACGTACAGTGACGAGACCGGCCCGGCCCCGGCCTTTGCCGAAGCGGCAGAGGCGCTCAAACTGGACGGCCGGGTGGTGGGCGTGGAAGGGCTGCGCATGCGCTATGCCGAGACGCGCCTGCTGATCGACAATGCCTCCGGGATCGTGCTCACCGACGCCGGGGACGAGCTGATCGACCTGCGCGTCCACAAAGGCCCGGAGGAAATCGCGGCCATGCGCCGGGCGATCCAGATCAGCGAGGACGCCCTGCGCGACGTGCTTGCGGCGGTGAAGCCCGGCATGACCGAACGCGCCATCGCCGGTGACCTGCTGATCGCCATGCTCAAGCGGGGCGGGGTTGGCGTGGCCTTCGAGCCAATCGTGCTCACCGGGCCGAACAGCCCGCTGCCCCACGGCTCCCCCGGTGACCGCGCCCTGGAGGAAGGCGACCTGCTGCTGATCGACTACGGCACAACCTATGACGGCTACCTCTCCGACATCACCCGCACGTTCGTGTGCGGCGAGCTGCGCGACCAGCGCCTGGTCGACGCCTACGCGGCAGTCCAGGCCGCCAACGAAGCCGGGCGCAAAGCGGCCGGCCCCGGCGTGCCCGCCCAGGAAGTGGACCGCGCCGCGCGCGCCGAGATCGTCAAAGCCGGGTTCGGCGAATTCTTCCGCCACCGCACCGGGCACGGCCTGGGTATGGACGTTCACGAGGATCCGTACATCCGCGAGGGGAACACCAAACCGCTTGAGGTGGGCAACGTGTTCACCGTGGAGCCGGGCGTCTACCTGGCCGGGGTGGGCGGCGTCCGCATCGAGGATGACGTGCTGATCACGGCGGATGGCGCGGAGTCGCTCTCGACCTTCCCGCGCGAATTGCAGTCGATCGGGTAGGGGCGGCACGTATTCCCGGACTCAGGTGGTCAGTTGTCGGCGGGGCGCAGTCTATGCGCCCCGTTGTGATTCTCCCTTGCACCCCCGCCCCGGAAGAATGTACTATTCCCCCGATATTGAACGCCGCGTATACTATTCACCAGTTCGTCTAATTATCTGCCAGGCGTGAAGGAAGGCCATTCGCATGAACGAGGTCCTGACTCGCCACGACCGCCGCCGGCTGCGCACCCGCCAGAAGCTGCTGGATGCCGCCCGGCGCGTGATCGCGCGGATGGGCTACGAGGCGGCCGGCGTGCTGGACATCACCGAAGAAGCGGATGTCAGCAAGGGCACGTTTTACCTGCATTTCAAGGACAAGGAAGACCTCACCCGGACGCTGATCATGGCCGGGTTTGACGACCTGCGCGCCGAACTGAACGCCGCCATCCAGCCCGGCCAGGCACCGGAAAACCTGCAGGGGACGCTTGAGGTGCTGTTCCGCTATGCCGCCCAACACCGCGACCTGTTCCGGATCATGCTCGGCCGCCAGGCATCCGCTGAGCTGACGATCATGGCCTACGAGTATTTCACCGCCGTCGTGCGCGACCTGCTGACCACCTTCAGCCCGCCCCCGGAGGGCGCGCTGGCTTACCCGCCCGACCTGGTGGCTAACTACATCACCGGCGCGGGCGTGCGGCTGGGCCTGTGGTGGATTGACGATGACCATGGCTTTTCGCCGGAGGCGATGGCCGCCAGCGTGTACCGCCTGATCACCGGCGGGCTGTTCTCTCTGCACGGGCCGTGGCCCGCTTCCGATTTGCACCGTTAAGAGGAGACTCCTGAATGTTCGACCGCATTGGGCGGTTTTCCGCCCGCTACCGCATCCCGATCATCCTCTTCTGGATCGCGCTGGCCGCGCTGGTGACGCTGGTGGCCCCGCCCCTGGAGGAGGTCTCCAGCAGCGATACGATGGACTTCCTGCCCTCGGACGCGCCGTTCACCAGCGCCTACGCCCTGCTGGCGGAACGCTTCCCGGACCAGGCCATGACCGGCAACGCCGTGATCGCCGTCGAGACACAGGAGGGCAGCGTCCGGGAGGGCGCGGCGTGGGACTACATCGTCGCCGTGACGGACTGGCTGATCGAGCAGGATGGGCCGGCCGGCATCACCGGCGTGACGTCCCCGGCGATGAACGTCCCGTTGCTGACCGACAGCCTGATCGCCCCGGATGACCGCCTGGCGATCATCCTGGTGGAATTTGAGGCGGAGGTGCTGTCGGAGGAGACGACCGCGCTGCTGGACCGGATCAGCGCGCAGATGGCCACCCTGGATACAGCGGGGTTTGACGCCTACCTGACCGGCAGCTCGCCGATCTACTCCAGCTACGCCAACGGTGCGCTGGAGAGCGTGGACCGCACCCTGGGCGTGACGATCGTCCTCGTGGTGCTGCTCCTGCTGCTGATCTACCGTTCGCCGGTCAGCCCGCTGCTGCCCCTGCTGACGGTCAGCGTCGCCTACCTGATCAGCCGCGGGATCGTGGGCTGGATGGGCGCCAACTTCCTGACCGTCACGATCTACGCCAACGTGATGATGATCGTCGTCCTCTTCGGCGCGGGGACGGATTACTGCCTGTTCCTGATCAGCCGCTTCCGGGAGGAAATGGCGGATGACGCCGACACCGCCGCCGCGACGGTCCGCACCGTGCACCACGTGGGCGAGACGATCGCCAGCAGCGCAGGAACGGTCATCGTCGGCTTTGTGTCCATGATCTTCGCGGAAATGGGCCTCTTTAACACCACCGGCCCGGCGCTGGCGGCCAGCATTGTGGTCATGCTGGCGGCCGGGCTGACGCTGACCCCGGCCCTGCTGGCCACGCTGGGCGCGCGCGCGTTCTGGCCCGGCAAGGCCCACCACCGGGGCGACAGCCGCCTGTACGAGTGGATCTCCCGGCGCGTGTCCGAGCATCCCGTGCAGGCCATCCTCCTGATCGTGGCCGTGCTCGGCCCGCTGGCGTTGTATGCCACCGGCCAGCAGACGACATACAACATGCTCGCCGACCTCAACGCCACCAATGAGGCCCGCCGGGGCTTTGACGTGCTGGAGCAGCACATGAGCGCGGGCGGCCTGCAGCCGCTGATGGTCGTCCTGGACGACCTGCCGCCGGAAACGGCGCTGGCCGAGATCGACGCCTGGACGGAGCGCCTGCTGGCCCTGCCTGGCGTGGCGGATGTGCGCAGCATGGCGGCGCCGCTGGGCAAGGATAGCGGCCTGCTGGCCAACATCACGCGGGCCAGTACCCAGCTCGGCGCGGCGGCGGAGCTGCTGGCCGGGTTCGGGCAGGGGGAAGGGCTGCCGGCAGAAGCCATGACCCCGCAGAACATCCAGATGGCGCTGGGCCTCCTGCCGGTGGTGGGGGACTACCTGAACGCGCTGGAAGCGGAGGCCCCGGCCCTGGCCGAGAATCCCGATATGCAGGGTCTGCGCCAGACCCTGAGCAGCCTGCCGCTGGTCGCCCTCACCGGCCAGATTGATTCTGCGCTGCAGACGCTGCAGGGTCACCTGGCGGCGCTGGCCGAGTCGCCTGATCTGGCAGGCGTGCACTACCTGCCGGAGGCGCTGCCGGAGGAAGTCACCGCGCTGCTGGCCGGGGCAGGCACGGAGGCCGGGCTGGGCGCCGATCCGCTGGGCAGCATCGTCGGGCGCTACCTGACCGCCGACCGCGCCGCGGCCCGCCTGGAAGTGATCCCGGTCGAGAACCCCTACGGGGATGAAGTGACCACCCTGGTGCACGACCTGCGCGCCATGCTGCCCGGCGGGAATGCCGCTGTGTCCGGTATGGCCACGATCACCACCGACCTGCGCGATACGATGGACCGCGACATGCTGCGCTCGTTCTCGCTGGTGCTGTTCGGCATCTTCCTGGTGCTGCTCGTGCTGCTGCGGGCGCTGGTCAGTCCGATCTACCTGATCGTGACCATCCTGCTCAGTTACGGGGCGACGCTGGGCATCACGCGCCTGTTCTCGGCCACGGTCTTCGGGGTGGATGCGCTGACCTGGTGGGCGCCGTTCCTGATCTTCAGCATGCTGATCGCGCTGGGGATGGACTACAACATCTTCCTGATGGGCCGCGTGAAGGAAGAAGTGGCCCGCCACGGGATGCGCGAGGGCGTCCACCGCGCCGTGGCCGCCACCGGCCCGATCATCACCTCGGCGGGGCTGATCATGGCCGGGACATTCGCCGCGATGCTGGCGGGCACGGTAACCGGCCTCAAGCAGCTTGGCTTTGCGGTGGCGGTGGGCGTCCTGCTGGATACGTTCGTGATCCGGACGGCGCTGGTCCCGGCGATTGCCGTCCTGCTGGATCGCTGGAACTGGTGGCCGGGCAAGGCGCCAGTTGTGCGCGAATCGAGTGTGCAGTCCGCGAAGACCAATCACGCGCCCCTGTCGGCAGGAGATCGGTAATTCCGATCGGCTTTGTTGAATGAATGCTTTCGGGCTAAGCTGAAAGCATGACCAAACGAGTG
>CAZGYW010000178.1:2337-6100 GCA_964530495.1 uncultured Anaerolineae bacterium | reverse complement strand
CATCTGCCCATCTGCTTTCCCGGCTTGATCCGGCACTACACTTCAGTCAGCAGGGCGATTCCAATATCCCATGCCTGTCCGGCAAGCATACACGGTGGCGCTATCCCCGGCAACGGCAAACCACACCTGTCAGGCGGGTAAACACATCCACAGCTATCTCCGGGTCAAGTGTTTGGCCAACAATCGCGGTGCAGACCCACGCGGTTCGAAACAGATAACTGGTACTGGCTCTTTGCATAGAATATCTCCCCCGGCAGTCAGCAGCAGTTAAGCGGATTGCGGCCACCACTGCCCTGTCACCTTTGGGGATGTGGGCCAGCAGGTTGCGCATGAATTCCACCCGGTAGCGCTGCCCGCGCGAGCCGGCGAGAATGACATTGACGGCGGCTTGCAGACCCGGATGGGCATCACTGATGACCGTTTTGGTCAACCCAATTTACACCACACTATGAGGCATTATCAGCGAACAAGCGTCAACGCCGAAGTTCCGAGGATAGCACAGCGCATCGCAGGCGCTGTTCACAGCCATCGTGACAGGCCTGCACGGCGGTGCTATGATCGCAGCGATGAACTGGAGACAGGGTGAATCGTGTTGAAACGGCTGCAACCTTACGGATTCTCACTGGCCATTGTGATGGCGATGACAATGGTGTTATGGCTTCTGCGCGGCTACCTGACGCTGGCCAATTTCACCACATTGTTCTTGCTGGCCGTGTTAGTGATCGCCATCTGGCAGGGCACTCGCCCGGCGCTGGTCAGTGCGTTTCTCAGTTTCATCAGCATCAACTTCTTTCTGGTGCGCCCGCTGTACACGCTGACGGTGGCTAACCCTCAGGAGTTGCTTGACCTGGTGGTCTTCTTTGGGGTCGCTCTGGTGGCCGGGCGGCTTGCGGCGCAGGCTCAACTGCAGGCCGAAGATGCTCGCCAGCGTGCATTTGAGCAGGAACTCCTCTATCGTCTGACGCGCGATCTCAATCAATCGACGACCGCCGGTGAGGTCTACACGATCCTGGCGGATACGCTCTCGGAAGACCTCCACGCGCAACAGGTACAGATTTTGCCGGAGGCCGCCGGCGCGATTGCAGACGCAGAGGCTGTCTACTACGTGTTGCTCCAGGCAGGGGATACCGTCCATGGCACGTTGTGCACAACCTTTGCCAACCGCCTGTCTGCCGGCCAACACCAACTGCTGAATGCCTGTGCTGCCCAGGCGGCGCTGGCGCTGCACCGTATCGATCTCACGCAGCGCGCGCTGCGCACCCTCCAGCTTGAGGAAGCCGACAAGCTCAAGACCGCTATCCTCCGCGCGCTCTCGCATGACCTTCGCACGCCGATCACGGTTATCAAGACCTCCGCCAGCAATCTTCGCCAGTTGTTTCACCAGCTTGCCCCGGAGCAGCAGCAGGAGATCGCGGCCACCATCGAGACTGAAACGGACATCCTGGACTCGCTGGTTGGCAATCTGCTGGATCTCTCACGCCTTCAGGCCGGGGCGGTCCAGCTCAACTGCGCGCTCAATTCGCTGGAGGAGCTGGCCGGGGATGCCGCCGCGCAGGTCTGGCAGCGCACCGGCAAGGAGCGCGCCAGGCTCGTATTTCCGGATGATATGCCCCTGGTCGCGTTTGACTACGGCCTGGCCCTGCAGGCCCTCACCAACCTGGTGGAGAACGCGCTGCGCTACGAGCCGGCCGAGTCTCAGATCGAGCTGCGCGGCCTGGCCACTGGCGCTGAGGCGCGGCTGGCGGTGGTCAATCACGGGCCTGACCTGACCGCTGAGGAACGCGCACGGATCACGGAACCGTTTTTTCATGGCAAACAGGGCAAGACCGGCCTGGGCCTGGCCATTGCCAAGGGGATCATCGAAGCCCATCATGGCCGGCTGCAGATCGACACCACGCCGGGCGGCGGCGTCACGTTTGTGATCGTGCTCCCGTTGAAGCGAGAAGAGGAACAACGCGATGAAGCTGAAAATCCTGGTGGTCGATGATGAACCCCAGATCCGCCGCCAACTGGAAATCGCCCTGGCGGGCTACGGTTATGAGGTTGTGTCCGCGATAAACGGGGAGGATGCCATCCGCAAGGCGGCGCAGGTCAGCCCGGATATGATCATCCTCGATATCTCGCTCGGGTCAGAGCCTGACGGCATCGAAGTCTGCCGCTCCCTGCGGGAGTGGTCAAAAACCCCGGTGATCATGCTCTCGGTTCATGGGGAAGACAAGACGAAGATTAAGGCCCTGCACATCGGCGCGGATGACTATGTGACCAAGCCGTTCAACGTCCAGGAGCTTGAAGCGCGCATCCAGGCGGTTCTGCGCCGCACGTCCAGCGAGGCTTCCGCCAGCCCAAAGGCGGAGATTCGGGTCGGAGATCTGTACATTGATCTTGCCAATCGTATCGTTAAGGTGGCGGGGGAGGAAGTGCACCTGACGCCCACGGAATACAACCTGCTGCGGGTGCTGGCGACGCATCCCGGCAAGGTGATGACCCACCGCGCCATCCTCACCGCGGTGTGGGGGGCGGAGTATGGCGACATGGATCAGTATGTGCGGGTCTTTGTCAACCAGCTCCGCAAGAAGCTGGGGGAGAATCCGGCCCGGGACATCCGCTACATCTTGAATGAACCCGGGGTCGGATACCGCTTCGTCAACGTTTCCGAATTTCCGGGGCGGTGACTAACGGCAAGACATGCGCCCGCCCGTCCCCATCTCTCGCCACCTGGCCTGTGTGACCGGATTAAAGGAGATGGGAGGCGACCGCTTTACCGTTCGCCTGGCCCGACAAACGAGAGTGGGTATACCTCTTCGTCCAGGTGGTGGCTGCCTGCATGCTCGAATGTGACCTTGAATCCCGGGGGTAGCGGCAGCTTGTCGAGATCGACCTGTTTCACGTTGAGCGAGACGTCGTCCGATTCCAGCAGGGCATCGCGCAGGAAGCGGTCGGTGGACATGTGCAGGTAGTTGAACGGGAACCGGGTGCGCAGGGCGCCAATGAAGATCTGGAAGTAGGTCTCCGGGTACTGGCTGCGCAGCGATTCCAGAACTGTGTGCACGCTCTGGTACAGGTCGCGGTAGGGTTCGTCCACGACTTCGAAGACACCCTCCTCCCAGCCATTAAGCTCGCTGATCGCATGGCTCCGCTTGAGGAAGGCTTCAGTCCGTCCGGGATCGACATCAATATGGATGATCTTGATGGGTAGTCCACGTTTAAGGATTCTGTTCACCACACTGACCGCCAGCTTTGACCAGGTATCGCAGAAGTAGATCGCGACCTCTTTATGGCAGGCAGGATCAAAGACGACGGGTTTGTGTTCAAAGATCGGGGTATCCTGCACTTTGAGCCGGGCGGCCGTCTCTTTGTAGTGGCGGTGAATGCGAAAGAACACCCAGACCAGGGTAGGGATCAGCAGCACGATGACCCATGCACCGCTGGTGAACTTGGTGATGATGAACACGACCATCACCACGAGCGTGATGAGCGCGCCGAACCCTGAAACGAGCAGCTTCAGCCGCCAGTGCGGATCGAAGACGATTTTCGTTTCCAGACCCCAGGTGAACTCGCCCGGTTTGACGTGTCCCGCGCGCCAGAAGCGGCGGGCCATGCCTGCCTGGCTGATGGTGAAGCCCAGGAACACGCCGATGGCGTACAGCGGGATCAGGTTGGTCACGATTGCCCCGGTCACGACCACCAGCAGGATCGCGGCAGCCGACAGGACGTAGATCCCCCAGGTGAATACCAGACGGCGGCCGCGATACGTGAGCTGGCG
>CAZGYW010000178.1:0-2237 GCA_964530495.1 uncultured Anaerolineae bacterium | reverse complement strand
GCGGTACAGCCAGACGAAAACGCGCGCAGCAACACCAGGAGGGTAACCGGCTCGAGGACGTTGTGCTGGATGGCGGCGACATCCACTACTGTTCCCAGCGTTCCGGAGGCCAGCTTGACAAAGCCCATGATCAGCGTGATCCCGATCATCACCAGGAAGAAGTACGTCGGGATTGAGAACAGGCGGGCGCTTTCCTTGACACCGCGCAGGTTGATGACAGTCATAAACAGGATAACGCCAACTGTCAGCGGCACGCGGTAAGGTAGTAAGGCGGGATCAACACTGATGATGTTGGCGACCCCGGCGCTGATGCTGACGGCTACCGTGAGGATGTAGTCGGTCAGCAGGGCTGCGCCCGTGACCTGGGCCAGTTCTTCGCCAAGATTCTCCTTGGCGACCCGATAGCCACCCCCCCCGGCCGGATTCGAGAAGATGGTCTGGCGGTAGGAAATGGAGACGATGGCGATCAGGATGGCGATGGCGATCGCAATCGGGATGGAAATGGCGTTCCCCTGAAAACCGAACAGGACGAAAGCGCCCACCGCAGCCGTGTTCAGGATGATCAGGATTTCCTCGGTGGCGTAGGCGACCGAGGACAGCGCGTCACTGGCCAGAACCGCCAGCGCGATGGGGTTGGAAGCGGTCTGATGGGATATCTCAGCGGTGTGCAGGCGTTTGCCAATCACAAGATTGGCAACCCGTTCCGCAACAGTATAAGTCGACATAGTCGTTCCTCAGTGCAAGCGGTGCGTGCTAAAGCGCAGAGTCAGGCGGGCGGGGTCATCCGGCATGGCTGGCAGGTTTCATGCCAGCCCGGTGACAACCCGTACTGTTCATTTGCCTGTCACATCAGGCGCGGGTTGAATTGCGATGGATGACAGAGGGCCCAGGGCAGCGTCGGGTCTGTCGAGCGTGAAGAGCTGCCGGTGGCTGGCTGCCAGACGCCGCTCGAGGGCCCAGATCCGGAATCGGCGCCAGAAGGGGAGGTAACCCCTGCCAATGTGGGCAAAGACCACATCGGCGCCGATCTGATCGGCTGCATCGACCAGGGCGTCCAGTGCGGTTGCGCACTGCATCTGACGAACAGACAGCCCGATGGCGTAATCCCTGGCGGTGGCATCGTAGGCTGACAGATCCTGGAGTTCCCGGGGTGTCATCTCCCGGTCGCCAAGATTCGTTCCCAGAAGGCCCGGATGACGGACCTGGATCAAACGCAGCAGGACAACTTCCGCTTCGTTGTGGCGGGCCAGCGCACAGGCCAGATGAATTGCCTGGGTGGTCCAGGATTTGTCTGACATCTGAACAAGGATGGTCTTCATGAACAGCGCCCTTCCTGACTGACAGTGTGTTTCAACCTGAATGTACTGCGGAGGGCATAAGGATTTGGGCAAGGGAAATCACATCCGTATCAATATCGTGTAAAGATTGGATGGATATGGGGGGATGCAGGGTGTCGGTCCAGCACGAGCCTTCTCGCGCTTACCCGGCTTGGCCCGGAGCCTCGTCGTTCGATGTGGCTGAAGTTCTGGAACGGCTCCGGGACTTTGCTGCAGCGCCACAATGACTCCAGCGTTCAGTGTGCCAGCGCCAACGGCGCGTACTCGCCGAACAGCCGGAGTGCGGCTTCGCAGGCCTGAGGTTTCATGTCAGGATTCGTGAGACACAATGGCAGGCTGGAATACTGGAATTAATGGAGGCTGACCCCACCAGAGAGCAGCACAGGAGCCGGTCGCTGGGGAGTGGGTTGCCCGGAGGTTCCACCCGGAGGCGTGCCTCATCGCTCCGCTGTGCGTCGTGTGCTCGATTTCTTCCTATTACGAAACTGTAATATCAGCGTAATGCCCGTGTAACTTGCGCGTGCAATGCTCTACTATGGACTGTTCTGTTGTGGAGAGAGAGGCACGCTATGTACAGGATTGGACGAAGTCTGAGGAATGTGTTGGTACCTGCGATGTTACTGGCGCTGGTTGTCTCGCCCGCGCTGCCGGCAGGCGCCGCTGCGCAAAATACCCCCGCTATCATCCTGAGCCTGCCAGCCACCTACGAGGATTTTGTTACAGCGGGTGCGCTGGCGCCTTTTGAGGCCCAGTATAACGTGCGCGTTCACGTTGAATACGGCGATGCCATCCGGCTCGGTGGCGGTGGCCAGCAGACCGTCGATACCACGCTGGAAGATGCCGCGGAGCTGGCGGCGAGTGCCGATGTGATCTATGTAGACCAGAACACGCTCACACCAG
>CAZGYW010000177.1:0-6136 GCA_964530495.1 uncultured Anaerolineae bacterium | reverse complement strand
CCGCCGGCCAGCAGGACCACCAGCCCGACCCTCAGCGCGCGCACCAGCCGACCCTGTCCTTCGCTCCCGTCATGTTCGCGCATATACCGCTTCTCCTGCCACCGCCGGATCAGTCACATGGGCGGTAACCTGCCACAGGCTGGCCGCCGCCAGCCCGGCCGCCAGCAGAAACAACCCCGGGTACCCCAGAATGACGACCAGCGCACCCTGGCCGATGCTCAAGTACGAGGTCACGCCGAACAGGGTGTTGGCCAGCCCGATGTACAGCGGGCGCGCGCCTTCCGGCGGGATGTTCAGGCTGAGGGCCAGGAAGCCCACGGCGCTGGCTGCGTTGAGCAGCGCCAGCAGCACAAACACCACCAGGAAATACGGATACGCAAGTTCCGCCGTCAGGTTCAGCACCTCTGCCAGCGCCACCAGCCCGAAAACCGCCACGCCCAGCCCGGCGGCCACCTGCGCCAGTGGCTTGTTCCCCAGCCGGGTGCTGACCCAGCCGCTGGCAGCCACCGCCAGCAGCCCGGTCACCGTATCCACCACCAGGAAGACACCCGCCGCGCTGAGTGGCAGTTCAAACCGCTGCCGGGCGTAGACGATGATCAGCGGTGAGGTGCCTACCGCCAGCAGGAGTGCGATCCGGGCCAGCACGTAATGCCGGAACAGCCCATCGCCCCGCCAGATCGTCACGATCTCCGACCACTGGGCACGCAGACCCGGCTGCGGCGGGGAGGGCTGCGCCTCCGGCTCACGGACCGCGTGCATCGACAGCAGGCCGACCACGGTCATAACCGATGCGGTGGCGAAGATCAGGGCGAAGTTGCGCGGAAAGCCCAGCGCATCTTCAGCGGCCAGCGCCTGGTTGACGAACCAGCCGCCCACCAGCGCCAGCAGGCCGCTGCCGATCAGGCGCCAGCTAAAGACCTGCCCGCGCTGCCGGGGCGGGATGGTTTTACCCACGATCTCGTAGAAGACCAGCCCGGCCACACCCCACACCAGCGGATACCCGATCAGAAACGCCACCAGCACCGCAATCAGCCAGCCGGCATCCGTGACGAAGCTCGTCGCCGCAACCAGCACCAGCCACAGCAGCATGCGGGTCAGGCTCGTCGCCCGGTAGATCGGCAGGGCATACGGCGCGCGACGCACCAGGCCGCTCACCGCCAATTGGGAGAGCATGAAGCCGCCCGTCCACAGCGCCAGCGGCATCCCGAGGATGATCGGGTTATCCGTCAGGTGGGCGAGGAACACAACCAGGACCAGGCCCGGCTTGAGCAGCGTATCCACCAGCCCGAAAGCCACCCCATTCAGGGTGATCAGAGCGACGTTACGGCGCAGATGCGGTGGGCGGTATTCGACTTCCGGCGGCATGGTGGGCGGCCCCTCCCGGCGCCAGGCGAGTGCCGGCGCTACAGCGCCCAAGTGTACCGTGATCCGCTTGGCAGAACAGCGGATCGTGCGCTAGAATGGACGTGAATGGTCAAATATACTTTTCACCCTGGCTGGGGAGGTGTTGATGTCCGCATTGAGTGTTCGTCGCGCAGTGGTGGCTGTACTCTCCGTGCTGGCCGGCGTGCTGGGCACCTGGCTGGTGCTGATCATCCTCGGCACCGACTGGGCGGAGTTTGGCTTTGAGGCGGTTATCGTGGTCATTGCGCTCGGCATCGCAGTGATGATCTGGCTGGACTACTTCCTGAGCGCGGAGATCCTGCCGGACTGATCGCGGCTGGCCGCACCCGGGCACTGCCCGGCATGAACAAGAACACCCCGTCAGGCGAATACCACCGACGGGGTGTTTGCTGGTCAGCTTCCGGCGCGGCTAATTATCGTGCCCAGGACGCGCTTCTTCGCGAACGACTCGGATCAACTCTTCGGTGTCAATGTCCTTGAGCAGGTACTGCGTAATGTTCAGGTGACACAGGCTGAGCCGCTCATCCTCGTTGGCAAAGCTGGTCAGGATCACCATGCTGGGCGGGATGGTCAGGTTAACCACCTGCCGGCAAAACTTGAACGCAGCGCCATCGCGGCGCTTGCTCTCCAGGATGATGACATCTGGCTGCTGCTCTTTGATGACAGTCAGGGCGACATCCAGGTCGCCGGTCGCCCCGATGATCTGCAGGTCACGGGCGCGGGACAGGCGCAGGACCAGGGCGCGGCGCACGGCAGCGTTTTCGTCCACCAGTAGCAGGCGGACTGGTTGTTCGGTCATGCGCCCCTCCGATCCAGCGACAACAGAATACACCACGCACGCTGATGCGTGCAGTGTGTGCTCACTATAACAGGCCTCTTACAGTCACCGGGAGTGACGATCTTCCCCGCCGTAGTGGACAGGAATCATCGGCTCATACAATCAGCCATGGGGAGGCTGCGCTAGGCCAGTATGCTGCGCTTGAACGGGAAAAATGCGCTGATAGTCGTGCCGTGCATTGGGAGCGAGTTGACTTCCAGCCGGCCGCCGACGGCCTGCGCACGCAGAGTCATGTTGGAGAGTCCGTGGCCGAGCAGCCGGTCGATCTGCTCCGCAGCAAAGCCCACACCATCATCAGAAACCCGCAGGCAGACATTGCGATCCAGGCGCTCCACCACGACCCGCAGCTCTGTAGCGGTGGCATGTTTGGCGGCATTGGCCAGCGCTTCCTGGGCGATGTGGAACAGCGCCGTGCTTGTCCCTTCGTCCAGGACTTCCTCAATATCCGGGTCAAACTTCAACTTGATCTCAACCAGGGTATTGGCCCGGAATTCGCGCACCAGCTGGCGCAGGCTGTCGCCCAGATTGCGCACATCCATGCGCTGGGGGCGCATGTCCATGATGTAGTTGCGAATGTCGCGGATCGTCTGGTTCAACGCGCCAATCGCGTAGCGCAGCCGCGCGCCGGCCGCCTGGGCGTCATCCTCCAGCAGCAGCGCGGAATGCTCCAGTGTCAGGCCCACCGCGTAGATCGACTGGATGATCCCGTCATGCAGGTCCATCCCGATCCGCTCGCGCTCCTCCAGCACGGCCAGGCGCCGCACCTGCTGGTAGAGCCGCGCATTTTCAATCGCCACCGCCGCATAGGAAGCCAGCGTCTCGATCAGGATTTCGTCGTTCTCCGTAAAGAGCGTGCCATCCTCGCGGTCGCACAGGTACAGGCTGCCCAGCACCTCACCCCGCGCGATAATCGGCACGCCCAGCAGGTTCACCATCCACGGGTGGTTCTCGATAAACCCGGCGGAATGCGGGGACTCGTGGAGGTTATCCAGCCGCACCGTCTGCTGGCTGGTGAGAATATAGCCGAGCAACCCCTTGCCTTCCGGCAGATGCGCCATCGCCCGGCGCTCCTCATCCGTGATGCCCTCGGTGATGAACTGCTCCAGGGTGCCATGCGCGCCGGGTACGCCGAGCGCCGCATAGCGCGCCCCCACCAGGTCGCGGGCAGTGATTGCGATCGTCTCCAGCACACGGGCCAGCGACAATTCCGAAGTGATCGCCAGCGCCGCGCGGTGAATGGCGTTGACCTGCTGCGCCGTCAGGCTGTCATTGGATTTCTCTGCAACCATGCGAGTGTCCTCCACCCGGGAAGCTCAGGATGTTACGCGATCCCAATCCCACCGCACCAGGGCGGCAAAAGTCGATAAGTCAGTCTCGCCACTCACGCGCACCCGGCGCAGGAGCAGCAGGCCGTCTGTGGTGTGATCCACGCCGCCTTCCGTCACCACCGCAGCCCACACCCCCTGGGCTCGCAGCGCCTCCAGCACCGCTTCATCCCAGCGCCCGGCCGGGTAACAGAAGAAACGCGCGGGCTGGCCGGTGTGCGCTGCGATGCTCTCCAGGCTGCCCGTGATCTGATACAGCAGGAAATCAGAGTCGCGCCCGATCAGGTTGGGATGCTCCTTCGTGTGGCTTTCGATGCTCATCCCGGCCGCCGCCATATCCTCCGCCTGCGCCCACGACATGTGCGCCGGGTCGCCGGCATCCAGGCGGGCGGTGATCACGAAGAACGTGGCGGTGAAGCCAAATTCCTGCAGGATCGGAAATGCCTGCTCGTACGCGTCGCGATAGCCATCGTCAAACGTGAGTACGACCGGCCGCGGCGGCAGGGGCGTCCCCCAGCGCAGCGCCAGATTAAGGTCATACAGGCTGATCGGGGTGTAGCCGGCAGCGGCCAGGTACCGCATCTGGTCGCGGAAGTCTTCCGGCCGAACGGATAAGTCCACCCGGTAAACATCTTCCTCATCCGGGGGGATGCTGATGTAGTGATACATCAGGATCGGGACGCCAATGCGCCGCAGCGTGCCATCCCAACCGCCGCCATCCAGCTCAATACCGCTCCGCGGGGCAGTGGCGGCGGGCACGTCCGCCGGCAGGGCCACAGCCACCCCCCACCCTGCCAGGCCCAGCGCAATCAGAAGCGCCGTCCACCGGCCAGCGCCCTGCCGCTTCGCGCGGGAAGCTCGCGGCCATACATGCCGTGCCACCATCCCGATCACTCCATCAACCAGTAAACCCCGGTCAGCCTGCGCCGGATGTGCTACACTTCAGGCGCAACGCGATCCATCAATAGCGATTCATTATACACGTTTGTCACTGATATTCCGAACAAAGATCATTTCTTTCAGAGGCGCAATGCTCAGCGAATCCAACCCACCCGATCCCGGCCCTGCCGCGACCCGGCCTGCCCCGCCGGAAGCGCGCCCCTCCCCCATGCACCCGGACAGTGTACTGCGGCTTGGCGCGGGGTTGGGTGTCGTGATGGTCCTGGCGGCGCTGCTGTGGGTCAACGGCCTGCGGCGGGAGAGCCTGGGAGCCATCCTGCAGCCCGCCGACGCGTGGCAGGTCGCCCCGGGTGCGGCCATCGGCGCGCTCTTCGCCGGACTGGTCTGGTGGCTCGGCCGCCGCCTGGACGCCACCCGCCGGATTGTCACCCTGCTGGCCGAAGCGCTGGACTTCGGCAAGATGACCTTCCGGCACGTGATCCTCTTCAGCCTGCTGGCTGCCTTTCCGGAGGAATTGCTCTTTCGCGGGGCGGTGCAGCCCAGCCTGGGCCTGCTGGCCGCATCTGTGATTTTCGGCGCGCTGCACGCCGTCACCCGCCCGTACTTCGTCTACGCCACCCTGGCCGGGCTACTGCTCGGCGGCCTGTACCTGTGGAGCGGGTCGCTGTGGCTGCCTATCGGCGCGCACTTCGCCGTGGATGTCGTAACCTTCACGCTGCTGCTCCAGCGCCGCCCGCCTTACCTCAACTGACCTGCACGCGCGCTAGGGCAATGTTTGCCAGGATCGCGCAACGGCGTTACCCTCGTAGCCGCTATCGTGTGTTGGCCAGCTCAAACAACCAGTCAAAAGGGAAATTCCTGCTATGGGCAAAGTGCGTGTGGCTATTATTGGCGTAGGCAACTGCGCCAACTCCCTGGTTCAGGGAGTGCACTACTACCAGAACGCCCGGGATGACGAACAGGTTCCGGGCCTGATGCATGTCAATCTCGGCGGCTATCACGTCCGTGACGTCGAGTTCTCCGCGGCATTTGACATTGACGTTGAAAAGGTCGGCAAGGACCTGGGTGAGGCCATCTGGGCCGGCCAGAACAACACCATCAAGTTCGCGGATGTCCCGACCAATCTCGGCATCCCGGTCCACCGCGGCATGACCCACGACGGCCTGGGCACCTACCTGGCGCAGAAGATCACCAAGGCTCCCGGCCCGACGGCCAACATCACCGAAATCCTCCAGGAGACAAAGACGGATGTGGTCGTGAACTTCCTGCCGGTGGGCAGCGAACAGGCCACCAAGTGGTATGTGGAGCAGATCCTGAACGCCGGCTGCGCGTTCGTCAACGGCATCCCGGTCTTCATCGCCCGGGAAGCGTACTGGCAGAAGCGGTTTGAGGAGCGTGGCCTGCCGCTGATTGGCGATGATGTCAAGAGCCAGGTCGGCGCGACTATCGTCCACCGGGTGCTGGCCAACCTGTTCAACGCCCGTGGCATCAAGCTGCTGCGCACCAGCCAGTTGAACGTGGGCGGGAACATGGACTTCTACAATATGCTGGACCGTGCCCGCCTGGAGAGCAAGAAGATCAGCAAGACCAACGCCGTCACCAGCCAGCTCCCCTATGAACTGCCCAGCACCGACGTATACATCGGCCCGAGCGATTACGTGCCGTGGCT
>CAZGYW010000176.1:0-6167 GCA_964530495.1 uncultured Anaerolineae bacterium | reverse complement strand
CTGCAACTGCCTGCCACGCTGGCGCCGGGGACGTACGAGGTGTGGGTGAAGGTCTACGCCTGGCAGACGGGCGAGCCGCTGCCCGTCAGTGGCGCCAGCGCCACAGCGGACGGTCAGGCCGCGCTGCTGGTGACGATTGAAGTCGGCGCGCGCTGAGGAAAACGAGATTTCGCTGGCATTACGGGAGTGGTGGCGGGCTGTCCGCTGCCGTAGGCAGGCGGTCACTTGCGCCGGGCCGGACGGGTGGCGGCTCATCCGCGGCGCTGCCCATCATGTGGCGAATCGCTTCCAGTTCTTCCGGGCTGAGGTCCGGATTGCCCCGGCCGAAGGCCTGGTGAAACGTGATCAGGTGGTAGAGCGTGAAGGCAGCTGGTTCCGCTTGGGGAAGCGCTATTGGGGCAGCCTGCCGCCCCTCCTCACGGCGCATCAGCAGGATGCTGGTCGCCAGAATTCCCACGCCTATCCATTGCACAGGAGCCAGGCGCTCCCCGAGGAAGGCGAAGGCCAGGATGAGCGTGACCCCGATCTCGGTGATGGCGATCAGGGCTGCCTGCAGGCTCCCCAACCGTTTTACCCCGAAGAACATGGCCAGACGCGCCGCCGCCGTGGTCGCGCCAAGCAGCAGGATGGCGGTTAGCGCCTCCTGAGACAGGTGCAGATCCGATGCGTACAGCCCGGTCGCCAGCCGGACCATGACCACCACAACCGCCATGGTGGTCAGGCTGTACAGGGTGACGGTGCGCGCCGGGATGTCCACCAGGACGCGCTGGCTGAGCAGGATTGTCCCGGCGAAGAGGATGGCGTTGCCGAGCATCAGCCCGACTCCGAGCCAGTTGATTCCGCCGGAGGAGAAGCCCGTGAGCAGGATGAGCGCCACCAGCGCGAGCAGCAGCCTGGCCCGGGTGCGCGCGGTGATTGGCTGGCCGCCCAGGCGCGCCAGCAGCGCCACAAAGATCAGGTACATGCCATTCAGAAGCTGGGCCAGGCTGGCATCCAGGCGGGCCAGGCCGGTGTAGAACAGCAGTGAGCCGATGCCGTTGACGGCGCCAATAACCACGCAGCCCAGCAGCCCTGCCGGGTAGATCGTGGTGTACTCGCGCCAGAAGAGCAGGTAGAGCGCCCACAGGATCGCCGCCGCAAAAGCGGTGCGGATGGCAGCCACGGTGAACGGATCGGAACCACTCTGGTAGGCCAGCTTGCCGAATAGCGGCGCCATCCCCAGGAAGATCGGGGATAGAAATGAGAGCGGGAGATCGGAACGCTGCTGGTGAGCCATGGTTGCGTGGCGGTGAGCGCCTCCGAAGCAGCAGTCTGGCAGGGTGTCAGTCAGTCTCGGATTGCCGTTCGCGCTTGCGCTGGGCGGTGCACTCGGCACAGTAGCCCGTGTAACAGGCGTGTGATGTGAGCAGCGTTAGACCGTGGTCCCTGGCCCAGGCCAGGGCTACTTCGTGGATGATCTCAGGGTCGACGGGCACCATCCGGCCACAGCCCCGGCAGGTCAGGTAGTGAAATTCCGACCCGCCCGCGATGCGGTAGTACTCCCGCTTGTGTTCGGGGTCCAGGTAACGCGCCTCAACCAGCCCCAGCTCCACGAATAGCTGCAGGCTGCGGTAGACGGTCGCCAGGCTCGTGTCCCCTTCCTTGTTCTGGGCCAGCTCAAACACCTGCTCGGCATCAAGAAAGGTGCGGTGGGCGCGCAGGATGTCCAGCAGGGCCTGGCGCTGTGGCGTCAACCGGTGGCCGGCCTCCCGGATGCGTGCTTCGGCTTCCACCGGTGGATCGTTGCGGGTTGGAGGGGCCATGTCAATTCTCCGCACGGGCGCGGCCGCGTGATTGCGGCTTGCAGTTGCCCGGCCCTCAGTGTACAGGATCGTGGTGAATTGCGCATATATGGATCTGCCGCACCCTCCGGAGCATTTGCCCTGCTGTGCCGCCCCTGACCGGGGGGAGGATGTGTGGTATGCTTGCGCCTGGATCCGCTTGCCAGGAAAAACCCGATGACCACACAACTGCTGTGCCATACCGATAGCTACCTGCAGACGTTCGATGCTACCGTGCTTGCTGTTGATGCCGACCTGGGGGGAGTCGTCCTGGACCGGACGGCATTCTACCCCGGGGGCGGTGGGCAGCCGTCCGACACCGGCTCGCTGGCCATTGACGGTCGTGAGGTCACGGTGACCGGCGTCAAACGGGTGGGCGGCGCGATTGTGCATCTTCTTGGTACCGCGCCTCTGCCGGCAATCGGCGCCACGGTGCAGGGGACGATTGACTGGGAGCGCCGGTACCAACTGATGCGCACCCACACCGCGATGCACATCTTGTGTGGAGTTGTGTGGCGCGATTACGGGGCCAGCGTCACCGGCGGTAACATGGAGCTGCTGCGCGGGCGGATGGACTTTGAGTTTGAGCGGCTGCGCAAAGAGCTTGTGCGTGAAATCGAGGATAAGGTAAACGTTGAGATGGCGGCGGCACACCCGGTGCGGGTGGCGATTCTGCCGCGCGACGAGGCCTTCCAGATTCCGGATTTGATTCGCACCAAGATCAACCTGCTGCCAGCCGGTATTACCGAAGTGCGGGTGGTGGAGATCGTCGGGCTGGACTTGCAGGCCGATGGCGGCACGCATGTTGCCAATACGCTTGAGGTTGGCCCGATTCGTATTCCGGATTACACCAGCAAGGGCGGGATCAACAAGCGCCTGTATGTTGAGCTGGAAGACCGGTCAGCGCGTTGAGCCGGACAGGTACTATGCTCCCTCCAATCGAGGTTGACGAATCGCTTGTCGCGTATGGCCAGTATCGCCAGGTTCGGCAGGGAAAACAGACCGGTGTACACGAATTGTGGACTCTGCACGTCCTGGTTGACGGGGCGTCGATCTGGCGTAGCCAGAGGCTGCACGAAGATGTGATGCCAGTCTCGGCCTGCTACCTGCTGCGCGACCCGGTCTTCCGCCCGGTACAGATGGTCTTCTACCAGCGCTGGCAGGATGGCCGCGAAGAACTGATCGAGTACCGGTTCGCAGCGCGGCACATGACCATCTTGTACCGCGATCAGGCGCAGGATATGATCCTCCCGGCGGATTACGAGGTTTATGCCTGGCATACGGTGATGGAGCATCAGTGGTGGGGGCGTTATCAGCGGCGGTACGACCTGCAGAACATGACCCTGGTCGCGCCCGGCATCCATACCCATACGCTGTGGCCGGTACTCCTGCATATGGAAGCCGATCTGCAGCGCACGGAGATTCTCCCCGGGCCGGACGGGCCGCATTCGACGCGCGTTTTTGCGGTGGAGAGTCCGGATTTCGGGCCTCGAACCGTGCATATTGACAGTGCCGGGGTGCCGCTGCGCTGGGAATCGGCGGCGGAACCGTTGACGGTCGAGCTGGTAGAGTATGTTCGGCAGCGCTGACGAAAGTGCGTAGCGATGCGGCGATTCACTGATTGGCTGGGGCGGGATCGGGCGCTGGCGCTCTTCCTTCTCGTTGGTTTTTCCGGCGCGGCCAGCCTGGTTCTGCAGGCGATTGGCCCGCAGGTCGCCTGGGTGATCCCGGTGCAGAACGGGCTGGCGCTCGTGGCGATTCTCGGTGTGACGATTATCCCACTCAGCCGGGTTGATCCGGCTGACCGCCGCTCGCTGGCGATTGCCATCGCGCCGCTGGTGGCCGGGCTGGGACTGGGCCTGTTCTTGCCGCAATACATGCTCTGGTTCCTGGGCGCGGGGATTGCGTGGCTGGCGGTCTCCGCCTTTGTGCTGCGCCGCGGGGTGCGCCGCGAATACCGGCAGGCGCTGCGCCACCTCAAACAGGGTGAGTATGACGCCGCGCTGAAGATCATCACTCCGTTGATCAAGGCGGAGCCGGACAATCCCTTCCATTACCGTTTTCGGGCGGATCTGCACCGTCTGAAGGGACGTCCGCAGCAGGCGATCCAGGATTTCAACCGGATCATCAAGCTGGAGCCGGAGTCGGCGGTTGGGTATACCGGGCTTTCGGAAATACACCTGCAGCAGGGCGACCTGGCGCAGGCGCTGACCTTCGCGCAGCAGGCCTATGCGCGTGACCCGCAGCAGTGGGCGATGCCCTACAACCTGGGCATGATCGAGGAGAAGATGGGCCTGGTGTCGGAGGCCGCCGTCCACTTGCAGGAGGCGCTGGAGGCCCGCCCGCCGGACAGCCGCCACCGGCTGCTCATCCGCCTGTGGCTGGCCCGTGCGGCCCTTAAGCAGGGGCAGCCGGATGCGGCGGAAGCGCATGTTGCCGCGCTGCGCAAAGAGAAACGCGGGCTGGAGGAATGGCAGGCGGTCTTCGCCAGCGCGCAGTCCGGCGCGCTGAGCGCCATCCTGGCGGCGGATGTCAATCTGGCGCGCCGGCTGTTCGATGGGGCAGGGTTGGCGATTCTGGCAGGAGCAGGATCAGGCGGCTCCACCGGGGAGGAGGTCTGATGAGACGCCGGTTGTTGATCGCGCTGGCGCAGATTCCGCTGGCGCTGGCGATTCTGGGGCTGCTCACCTTCATCGGGGGGATCGTGGCGGAATACCTGGCCAATCGCCAGAACCCTTTTGGCGAGAGCGTGCCTTCCAACTTCACCTGGCTGGCCCTGATCGGCCTGGCGGTGGCCACTACCATGTTCCTGGTCTGGTTCATCAGCATCGCGCTGCTGCTGGGCGTGCAGGCGCGCCGCCAGGGCGCGGGGTATGGCGAAGCCTACCGCTTGATTGAAGCCTTCAAGTTCGAGGAAGCGATTCCGCTGCTGGAGAATTCCATCACCGAAGGCAAGGAAACGGTCGATGTGCTGATGTTGCTCTCCAGCGCCTACGCCCATTCCGGGCGGCTGGCCGGGGCCCAGAAGATCGCCGACCGCGCGGTGGCGCTCTATCCCCGGTCGGCGGCGGCCTACGTGACCCTGAGCACCGTCTACCGGATGCAGGCGGTGTACGATACGGCTGCGGAGGTCCTGCGCCGGGCGATTGCGCTGGAGCCGGAATCGGCGGCGATCTGGGCGGAGCTGGGCTTCATGGAACTGTATGCGGGCAACCAGGCGGCCGCGGTGGAGGCATTCGAGACGGCAGCCCGCTACCGGATGCCCACCATGCATGCCCTGCGGGTGTACTACCACCTGGCCGAAGTGTACGCGGAGCGGGGGGATGCCCGCGAAGCGGCCCGGGCGGCCGCCAAGATGGTTTCCGCGCGGGACGGGCTGGCCGGCTGGAAATCAGGCTTGCAGGCGCTGCAGGGAACGGCCTACGGGCAGCGCCTGGCGCGCGAGCTGGAAGACATTGACCTGGCACTGCACGACGCGGATGCGTCACATTCGGGGTAGAGGCGATGCACTGGCGCGATACTTTACGTGAGACGTGGCGAGGTCTGCCGCCGGGGAAGCGCCGTCAGGCGTACCTCATCCTGATTCTGGCGACCGGGATGCTGGTGCTGTCGTTTGTGCTGCCGCCTGAACGCCAGTTATGGGCGGTCGGCGGGCTGTTCGCATTGTTTGTGGTGCTTCAGGTCGCCATCCTGTGGCAGATGTGGCGGCAGCGGCCGGCCATTCGCAATGCCCAGCGCTGCTTCAAAGCGGGCGATTACGCGGGGGTCGTGACTCTGCTGGAACCCGAATACCTGGGAGACAGCGGTGATGCCACGGGCTACACCCTGCTTGGCAACGCCTACCGCCAGCTGGGACGGCTGGAAGAGAGCGTGCGCGTACTTGAAGCGGCCCAGGCTGCGGCGCCTGACCTGCCGTTTGTGGCTTATGGACTGGGCAGGACACTGCTGGTGATGGGGCGCTTTGCAGAGGCGGCCGGGCAGATCGCCCATGCTGTTGAGCACGGCGGGCTGGCCGTGATCCAGCTTGAGCTGGCGCTGGCCCATCATTATGCGGGCGATCAGGCAGCGGCGGCAGCCGCGCTGCAGCGGGCGGCTGGCCTGGAGATGGAGCCGCACCGGATGCTGATGAGCGCCTACCTGCGTGGCAAAGTTGGTGGCGCAGACCCGGAAGAGACTCGCCTGCGCCTGGAGCGCCATGCCGCCGGGCTGGCCTTCTGGCAGGCCGAAGCGGAGCTGTTCGCGCAGACGCCATATGGCGCAGCGCTGGCCCGGGATGTCGCAGCGATTGCGGCGCAGATCAGAGATCGGAAGAGCGTCGTGTAGGGAAAGAGTGTAGGATAGGGTGTA
>CAZGYW010000175.1:2785-6182 GCA_964530495.1 uncultured Anaerolineae bacterium | reverse complement strand
GATAATGAGCGGTGACTGGAGTTCAGACGTGTGCTCTTCCGATCTGGTCTGGCCCTCGCCGGGGACGACTTCAACGGTCGTGGTGGGCGTATCCAGGATCGCGCCCGGCTCCAGGCCGCTGAGCGTGAACACCACCGGCGGCACCTCGGTTGCGGGCTCCTCGGTGGGTTCAGCAGTCGGTTCCTCGGTCGGAGGCTCCGTGGGAACGGCGGTGTCCGTTGGTGCTTCCGTGGGTGCTTCGGTCGGGGGCAGCTCCACCGTGAAGGGGATGACCTGCATACCCCGGCCCTCGTTCTCGCCATTCACGACGATGCCCAGCTCGTGCTCGCCTGCGCCCAGTGCCAGGGCATCGAAGTCAAACGCGAAGGGGGCGGTGGTCACCGCGGCGGCCACCACGTCATCGAGGGCGAATTCCACGCTCCTGATGGGCGGCTGGCCCGGAGCCGGCTCGACCGTGACCGTGACCGGCCCGTTCAGGACCGCGCCCGGTTCCAGCCCGCTGATGGTGAAGCGGTAGGGTGCCGGGGTATCGGTCGGGGCGGTGGTGGCGGTCGGCGGGACGGCGGTATCCGTTGGCTCAGCCGTCGGTGGCTCGGTTGTGTCCGTGGGGACGGCGGCCAACTCGGTTGCCGGAACGGCGGTGTCTGTCGGCGGAATGGCGGTATCCGTTGGTTCGGCGGTAGGCGGCACGGCCGTGGGCAGGATGACGCTGAAGGGGATGACCTCCGCGCCAATGGAGGCATCTTCACCGGTCACAAGGATGCCGAGCGAGTGCCCGCCCTCACCCAGTTGCTCAGGATCGATCGTGAATGTGAACGGTTCGACGTTGACTCGGCCGGCGGCCTCGTTGTCGATGGCAAAGACCACGCTGTCGATCGGCGGCTCGCCTTCCCCGGCATCAACCTGGACCGTGGTCTGCTCGCGG
The DNA here is from genome assembly GCA_964530495.1 of uncultured Anaerolineae bacterium. Taxonomy (GTDB): domain Bacteria; phylum Chloroflexota; class Anaerolineae; order Aggregatilineales; family Ch27; genus CAZGYW01. The sequence goes on along the minus strand of CAZGYW010000175.1, from coordinate 5,257 downwards.
ACGATGGCGCCCGGCTGCAGACCGCTGACCTGGAAGCTGTACGGAACCGGGGTGTTGGTCGGCGGTGGCGTGATGGATGGCGCCAGGGTGTCGGTTGGCGCGGGCGTATTGGTCGGGAACGGCGTATTGGTCGGGGTATCCGTTGGAACCGGAGTATCGGTTGGAACCGGCGTATCCGTCGGCACCTCGGTTGGAACCGGCGTATCTGTCGGTGCCTCGGTTGGAACCGGGGTGTCCGTCGGCACCTCGGTCGGAACCGGCGTATCTGTTGGTGTATCGGTCGGGACCGGCGTATTGGTCGGCGTATCCGTTGGAACCGGCGTATTGGTCGGCGTGTCAGTCGGGACCGGGGTATCCGTCGGCGTGGGTGTGTTGGTCGGGATCGCGGTGGGCGTGATGAACAGCGCGCCATCCACGCTGAAGGCGAGCGGCCGGGTGGTGGTCGTCCCGGTCGCGTTGCTTACGCTCACTTCCAGCACGTGCGGCCCGGCGCCCAGCGCCAGCGCGTCCAGCGTGTAGGCGTACGGCGCGGCGGCCACTGTCGTGACCGGGCCATCATCCACGCGGAAGGCCACCGCCTCCACCGCGCCCTGGGTGCGGGTGACGTCGACCGTCACGGCGCGCTCCGGGGTGCTGATCACCTCGTCCGGCTCCAGGTCCAGGCTGAACTCGACCGGCAGACTGGCGACGGTGAAGGGCTCCTCCACGGCGCGCATCCCGCCCTGCGTGTCGCGCGCCTCAGCGCGCAGGGTATGCTCGCCGGGGGCGAGGGCATACGGCTCCAGCACGACCTGCGAGACATACACGGTGTTGTCGCCGGAGGTCGTCGGGTTTTCCTGCGGGACTTCCTGACCATCCACGCTGACCGTCACCGCGCCGATGCCGCGCGTGGCGATCGCGGTCACATCAACGGAAGTGGCCGTTTCGATGGCCTCCGTCGGAAGGGCATCCAGCCCGATCTGGGGGTAGAGATCCGGGGTGGTGTAGCTGTAGGGCGCGGAAAGCCCCGCCCCGATCTGGACGGCCAACTCGTGTGCCGCGCCGTCCGGCTCCACGACCGGCTCGACCGTCACCACGTACTGGCTGCGCAGGTAGTTGGCGATGAAATCGAAGATCTCCGGCAGGCGCTCGGAGTCCGGCAGGATGAAGGCCTGGCCCTGGGTAGTCTCGGCCAGCTCGCGCAGGTATGGCTCGTAGACGGTGCCGAACCCGACCGCGTAGATCGGGATGTTGTTGGCAACGGCCAGCTCCACCGCGGCGCTGGAGGGGACGGTGCTCAGCCCGCCGAAGTCCTGCCCGTCGGTCACCAGGATCATGACCCGGCGCGGGTTGGCGGTGGTCAGCGCCTGCTCTACGCCGCGGTAGGCGGCTTCGTAGAGGGCGGTCTTGCCATCCGCGACGAGGCCGGCAATGCTGGGCCGCGCCGCTTCAAAGTCGCTGCTGAAGCCCTGCAGCACCCGGACGGTCGAATCAAACTCAAGGATGGCCAGCTCGTCCTGCGGGCGCAGGGAGTCCAGCAGCACGTTGGCCGCCGTTTGGGTGTTCTCCAGCGGCCGGATGTACATGCTGTCGCTGGTATCCAGCACCAGCACCGCCGAGACGCCGAGATCGGCATTGCGGATCTCCTCGACGGAGACGATGCGCACCGGCTGGCCGTCAAAGAGGACTTCGAAATCCGCTTCGCCCAGGCCCAGCACCGGGCGCTCGTTCTCGTCCATGACGGTGACGAGCAGTTGCAGGCGGGGGAAATCATCGTCCGAGACGGTGTTGATCGTGATGTCGTAGCCGGTCTGGGCGATGGCCGGGATTGCCAGCGCGACGACCGATCCCAGGATGACAAGAATAGCGAGAAGTTTGCGCATAGAGTGTGTGCCTTGCGGTTGACGGCCGCGCAATAAATGGGATGCTGCGTTTCAGACCGGGCTATTCGCGCCCGGCCTGCAAAAATTCCTGGTATTTCTTCAGCCCTTCAATGTCGCCATTGACAATGTAACGCGCCTGTTTGGTCCACGTGGCGGTGGCATTGCCTACAACCTGTACCCCGTGCTCATCGCGCACAATGCGCAGCAGATCCTCGGGGGTTTTGGCAACCAGCTGCTCAAAGGTGAAAATCCCGGCCGCGTTGAGCGCCTCCTTGCTCTTGGGGCCGATGCCCTCAATAATGAGCAGGTCATCCGGGTCAGGCATGGCGTTCACGCTGGGGATAGTTCGGATGGCCTGGGCGTAGGCGGGGCGGACGTGCGCAAGTTCCTGCGCCGCGGTGGCGTTTTCCCCGCGCAACAGGATGAGCAGGACGACGCCAACGACCACGTACAACACGCCCATCCAGAAGAGCTGGGTCAGGCTGAAGGTGAGGAAGTTATCGGCCAGATTCCCGAGCGTGATAATGGCGGCAGCCAGTGCCGCCAGCAGGCCCAGGATCAGGATCAACCATGCGATGCGTCTGGCTGTAGTAAGCATGATGGCACCTCG
>CAZGYW010000175.1:0-2685 GCA_964530495.1 uncultured Anaerolineae bacterium | reverse complement strand
GTTCGCAGCCGTTCGCGCTTGACGGAGAATGCCCCATGCAGCACTACATTGCCCTCACCTGTGAAGCCCTGGCCCGCAGCCTGTATGCGTCCGCGGCCACCAGCCCCAATGCCGTCTCGATTCGGCTGTACAAGCAGGGCCTGCACCTGCGCCCGCCGGATCTGCGCAAGGTGCTGCAGAGCGAGATCGACGCCGTCCAGCCGGGCGAATGCGCCGCGATCCTGCTGGTGTATGGGATGTGCGGTACGGCCACGGTCGGGCTGGCGGCGCGTCATACACCGTTGGTGATCCCGCGCGCCCACGACTGCATCACGCTCTACCTCGGCTCCGGCGCGCGCTACCAGGAAGAGTTCGACCGGCATCCCGGCACGTACTGGTACAGCGTGGATTACATGGAACGCCAGGACGAGGAAAACCCGATCGCGCTGGGCGGGATGGGCATGGAAGTCACCGACCGCCAGTACGCGGAGTATGTTGCCAAATACGGGCAGGAGATGGCCGATATGCTGGTGACGGAGATGCGGAGCTGGATGGCGCACTACACCCGCGCCGCCTTTGTGGATATGGGCGTGGGGGGGAGCAGTGAGTTTGAGCAGAAGGCGCGCGAGCGGGCCGCCAAAGAGGGCTGGGTTTTCGAGCGCAAAGAGGGCAACCGCCGGCTGTTGGAGGCGCTCCTGAACGGGGAATGGTCGGAAGACGAGTATCTGATCGTGCCGCCCGGCCACGTGATCGAGCAGGCGTACGATACCGGGCTGGTGCGCGCTGTGCCGCAGCAATAGGGCACAGGTTCGCGCAGAAGGATCACCGGCCGGAACAGGCATTGCGCTTCAGCCGTGTGAATCAGCGCCCGGCCAGTGAGAATCCGTGCCCTGTTTTTCGGGCGTGCTGCTGTCGCAGGCCGCTATCCGGCGGCGGCCGGATCGGTTACACTGGGCCGGGCATTACGTAATTCCACTATCCATACGGAAGAGTCAGACGATGGCACCTGAATACGAAATCGGCGGGCCGGAGGAGAGCACCGGCGCGTCTTCCAACTTTATCCGCACCATGATCGCTGAAGACCTTGCCAGCGGGCGCTTCGACCGGGTACACACCCGCTTCCCCCCGGAGCCGAACGGCTACCTACACATCGGCCACGCCAAAGCCCTGACCATTGACTTCGGCATGGCGGAGGAATTTGGCGGCCAGTGCAACCTGCGCTTTGACGACACCAACCCTGCCAAAGAAGAGACCGAATACGTCGAAAACATCATGGAGGACATCCGCTGGCTGGGCTTCGATTGGGAAGACCGGCTGTTCTATGCCTCCGACTACTTCGGGCAGCTCTACGACTTTGCGGTGCAGTTGATCAGGGCGGGCAAGGCGTATGTGGACCACCTGAGCGCGGACGAGGTGCGCGAGTACCGCGGCACGCTGACCGAGCCGGGCAAGAACAGCCCGTATCGCGATCGCTCCGTTGAGGAAAACCTGGACCTCTTTGAGCGCATGAGGAACGGCGAATTCAAGGAGGGCGAGTGCGTCCTGCGCGCCAAAATCGACATGGCGTCGCCCAACATGAACATGCGCGACCCCACCATGTACCGCATCGTGCACGCGCCGCACCACCGCACCGGCACGACCTGGCACATTTACCCCATGTACGATTTCGCGCACGGCCAGAGCGACTCGATTGAGGGCATTACGCATTCGCTGTGCTCGCTGGAATACGAGGATCACCGCCCGCTGTATGACTGGTTCCTGGAGGCGCTGGGCATCTACCACCCGCGCCAGATCGAGTTCGCCCGGCTGAACCTGACCTTCACCGTGATGAGCAAGCGTAAGCTGCGCCGCCTGGTGGAAGAGGGCCTTGTGGGCGGCTGGGACGACCCCCGGATGCCGACGCTGTGCGGGATGCGGCGCCTGGGCTACACATCTGCCGCGATCCGGGGCTTCCTGGATCGGATCGGTGTGGCCAAGAGCAACAGCCTGATTGAGATCGAGCTGCTGGAGCACATGGTGCGCGATGACCTCAACCGCACCTCCGCCCGCGTGATGGGCGTGCTGGACCCGCTGCGGGTGGTGATCGAAAACTACCCGGAAGGCCAGGTCGAGACCATGGAGGCGATCAACAATCCGGAAGACCCGGCCGCCGGGACGCGCCAGGTGCCGTTCTCCCGCGTGCTGTACATCGAGCGCGAGGATTTCATGGAAGACCCGCCGAAGAAGTTCTACCGGCTCTCCCCGGGCCGCGAAGTGCGGCTGCGTTATGCCTACTTCATCACCTGCACCGACGTGATCAAGGACGCGGCGGGTAACATCGTCGAGCTGCGCTGCACCTACGACCCGGCCACAAAGGGCGGTGACGCCCCGGACGGGCGCAAGGTCAAGGCCACGCTGCACTGGGTCTCCGCGGCACACGCGGCCCAGGCCGAGGTGCGGCTCTATGACCGGCTGTTCGCGCACCCCAACCCGGATTCCTTTGGCGACTTCATGGAAGCGCTGAACCCGGACTCGCTGCAGACCGTGCCGGCGGCGTACCTGGAGCCGAGCGTGGCCGGGGCCGCCCCGGGGACGCGCTACCAGTTCGAGCGCCTGGGCTACTTCTGCGTGGACCCGGATTCGACGCCTGAGAAGCTGGTCTTCAACAAGACGGTGGGCCTCAAGGACAAGTGGGCCAGGATCAACCAGAACAGCGGCGGGTAACGC
>CAZGYW010000174.1:0-6188 GCA_964530495.1 uncultured Anaerolineae bacterium | reverse complement strand
TCCGCGCTGGGGGCGGGGTCAGGAAACCTGGGGCGAAGACCCGTTCCTGAACGGCGAGATGGGCGTGGCCTATGTGCGCGGCCTGCAGGGCGATCACCCGAAGTACCTCAAGGTGGCGGCGTGCGCCAAACATTTCGCGGTCCACAGTGGGCCGGAAAAACTGCGCCACGTCTTCAACGCGAAGGTTTCCCCTCGTGATCTGTACGCGACGTATCTCCCGGCTTTTGAGAAGCTGGTCACGGAAGCCGGGGTCGAAGCCGTCATGGGAGCCTACAACCGCACCAACGATGAGCCGTGCTGCGCCAGCCAGCTGCTACTGGTGAAGACGCTGCGCGGGGACTGGAATTTCCAGGGGCATGTCGTCTCTGACTGCGGCGCGCTGACGGATATTCACCAGGGCCACAGGGTGACCAACGATGTTGTCGAAAGCGCTGCGCTGGCGCTCAAGGCCGGGTGCGACCTGAGCTGCATCTGCACCTACGATCACCTCGGTGAGGCGATTGAGCGCGGGTTGATTACGGAAGCCGACATCGACCGTTCGCTGGCCCGCACCCTCGCCACGCGCTTCAAGCTCGGGATGTTCGATCCCCCCTCCGACGTGCCGTATGCGGCGATTCCGATGAGCGTTGTGGGCAGTCCTGAACATCGCCAGCTTGCCTACGAAGCCGCCGTCAAATCAATTGTGCTGCTGAAAAACAGGGGCAATATCCTGCCTATCAGCGAGCAGACAGGCAAGATCCTGGTGGTTGGGCCAACGGCGGCCAACATCGACGTGCTGCTTGGCAACTATCATGGCCTGAACGATTCCCTGACGACGCTCATCCAGGGGCTGGTTGCCCGCGTGCCGGAGGGCACCCGGCTGCACTACCGCTCTGGTTGCCCGCTTAGCCAGCAGGTTGAATTGAAGGATTGGTCACTGGTCAGCAAGCCAGACGATGACGTGATCATTGCCTGCATGGGCCTCTCGCCGCTGCTCGAAGGCGAAGAGGGCGCGGCCTGCATTTCTGACGAGAACGGGGATCGCGCCCAGATTGGCTTGCCGGCGGTCCAGGTCGAGTATCTCACGCGGCTGGCCCGCGGCGGCTCGAAAGTGGTGCTGGTCCTGACTGGCGGCAGCCCGATTGCCCTGGGCGACCTGGAAGAACTGATGGAAGCGATCGTGTATGTCTGGTATCCCGGTCAGGAGGGCGGCAGAGCGGTGGCGGATGTGCTGTTCGGCGACGCGGTTCCATCCGGGAAACTGCCGCTGACTTTCCCTAGCTCTCTGGAGCAGCTTCCGCCCTTTGAAGAATACGACATGACCGGCCGGACCTACCGGTATGCCACCGAAGAACCGCTCTATCCGTTCGGCTTTGGCCTGAGCTACTCGCACTTCACCTATAGTGACCTGATCCTGGACAGGCGCACCATCCGGGCGGGCGAGTCGCTGGCGCTACACTGTACCCTGGCCAACAGCGGAACGGTGGAAGCGGAAGAAGTCGCCCAGATCTACCTGAGCGACGTGGAGGCCTCGACCGTCGTGCCCCTGCACAGCCTGATTGGCTTCCAGCGCGTGCACCTCAAGCCCGGCGAACAGACGACCATCGCATTCACCATAACCCCCACGATGCTGGAAATGGTGAACGATGCCGGGGAGCGCGTCCTGGAAGGAGGCGAGTTTCGCGTGACGGTTGGCGGCTGTTCCCCGGGTGAACGCGGCGTGGGGCTGGGCGCTAGCGCGCCGGTCACCATGACCTTTGCGGTTAGCGCGTAATTGCAGAAAGCCGGCCCCCTCCCCCGGCCCGCTTCGATAGCCCGATGCGTCCAGGGGCGAGGGGCGTTTCAATGGCACAGGGTAGGCGGCCAGAAGCCCCGCAGCCGCCGACCGGGCTTACTCTGCTTCTCCGGGCCTGACATGCCAGATAGTCTGAGGAGACTGGAGCGCCATGATGAAGGATTATCAGCCTGCGATGAGCTTTGGCGAAGACGATGCCCGCAGGGATCGCGACTTCGAACGCGGTGACGAGCCGGCAGCCGTTGCGTTCCTGGAGCAACTGGCCGGGTCAGGACCGGCCCTGGAACTCGGCATTGGGACCGGGCGTATCGCGCTGCCGCTGGCGGCGCGGGGCATCCGCGTGGATGGGATCGACCTCTCCCAGGCGATGGTTGACCAGTTGCGCACCAGGCCGGGCGGCGATCAGCTGTCGGTGACGATCGGGGATTTCGCCAATGTGCCGGTCGCGGGTGCCTACCGCGTGATCTACGTCGTCTTCAACTCGCTGTTTAACGTGCTGACCCAGGAAGATCAGATCCGCTGCTTCGAGAACGTCGCTGCTCATCTCACCAGCGATGGGGTCTTCGTCGTGGAGGCCTTTGTCCCGGCCTTTCTCTACCGGCAGCGCAATCATCAATATGTGGAGGCCGAGGCCATTGAGATTGACGCCGTTCGGCTTGATGTCCTGCGCCACGACCCGGCGACACAAATGATCGAGGAGAGCCATATCGTGCTCTCGGAGGCGGGCGTGCGTCTCAATCCTGTTGTGCAGCGGTATTCGTGGCCGAGCGAACTCGATCTCATGGCCCGGATCGCCGGACTGCGCCTGATCCAGCGCCGGGGCGGCTGGCGTCAGGAACCGTTCGACTCCGACAGTCGCCTGCATGTGTCCGTCTACGGGCGCTAAGGCGTCATACGCCGGGAACTGCGGACGACTGCAGGCGATACGTCAATCATGATTGGGGCACCGGCGTACCCGCGGATTTCTGCCGGAATCGAGGCTGAACAACCCTGAGCACAGCGATTCCCTCAAACGCCGCCAGTTACGGTTGCCGGGAATCGATATCAGTTATCGGAGATCACCTGGAGAGTGAAACGATGTTCAAGAAAGACACCTGCGCCCTGAGTCGTGAGCAGATAGAGGAGAAGGCTGAAGCCTTGCTCAGGCAAATGACCTTGAAAGAGAAGGTCTGGATGCTCAACGGCAACTGGGACCCGGTAGGCAACTTCCAGAAGTACAACAATATGTATAACCCGGTGCCGATTGAGACCAACGGTTGCCCGCGGCTCGGCATCTCGCCAATCAAGTTTACCGACGGCCCGCGCGGTGTGGTGATGGGCCATTCGACCTGCTTCCCTGTGTCAATGGCGCGCGGGGCCAGCTTTGATCCGGGACTCGAAAAGCGGATTGGCGACGCGATTGGCAAGGAAGCGCGCGCGCAGGGGGCCAACTATTTCGGCGGGGTCTGCATCAACCTGCTTCGCCATCCTGCCTGGGGGCGTTCTCAGGAGACGTATGGCGAGGACCCTTTCCTCCTGGGTGAGATGGCCAGGGCGCTCACCGAGGGAGTGCAGGACCACAATGTGATCGCCTGTGCCAAGCACTACGCGGTCAACAATATCGAGAATTCCCGGTTCTGGGTGAACGTCCGGGCCGATGAGCGAACGATGCGCGAGGTGTACCTGCCGCACTTCAAGAAGGCCATCGAGGCCGGCGCCGCCTCGGTGATGGGGGCCTACAACCTGTTCAACGGCGACCACTGTTGTGAAAGCCGCTGGCTGCTGACGGATATCCTGCGGGATGACTGGGGATTCGAGGGCTTCACAATCTCCGACTTTGTCGCCGGTGTCCGCGATACCAGGAAGGCCATCGAGGCCGGACTGGATATCGAGATGCCCATGCCGATTCATTACCAGCAGAACCTCCTGAAGGCGGTCGAGGAAGGCCGGGTGGCTGAAGAAGCAGTCGACACCGCCGTGCTCCGGATCCTGCGCACCGTGCTGGTGTTCGAGAACACGCCGGACAGGATGGTCTACAGCATGGACCTCGTCGTCAGCAAGGAGCACACCGCACTGGCCCGGGAAGTTGCTGAAAACGCGATGGTCCTGATCAAGAATGCCAGTGGGGTGTTGCCCTTCAGGAAGGATGCCAAACGGATTCTGGTCGCGGGTGAGCTGGGAAACAAAGCGAATACCGGCGATGCGGGTTCCAGCAGCATCACCGCGCCCTATGTGGTCACCCCGCTTGAGGGCCTCCGTAACTACTTCGGGGCCGGTACCGAGATTGTATTCTGTACCGAAAGTGAACTCGACAAAGCTGCCATCGAAGCGGCGAATGCAGACTGCGTGATCATCGCGGTCGGCAACGATGCACACGACGAGGGCGAGTATACATCCTCCATTCCCGCGGAAAACGGGGACGGATTCTCCTTCGACGACGCGGTCCGCGTTGGCTACGCAAATATGGGCCAGCCGCAAACGGGCTTCAGCATGTCGCCTTTTGAAGCCGACGAAGGTGGCTCGCTGGGCGGGGATCGCGTGAATCTCTCGCTCAACCCTGCCCAGATCGCCCTGATCCAACGGATCGGTAGCATCAACCCCAAGACCGTGGTCGTGCTCATCGGCGGCGGCATGATCATGACCGGGGAATGGGACGACCTGGTTCCGGCCATTGTGTACGGCTGGTATTCAGGTATGGAAGGCGGTCATGCCCTGCCTCGCATCCTGTTCGGGGACGTGAATCCCTCGGGCAAACTGCCCTTCACAATTCCGCAGGATCCTGGCCACCTGCCGTATTTCAGCAACACGGACGCCGAGATCACCTATGACCTGTATCATGGGTACTCCTATCTCGATCAGCACGGCCATGCGCCAGCCTACCCCTTTGGCTTCGGGCTGTCTTACACAACATGGGAATACGGAGCGCCACAGCTTCACAGGCGGGATGACGATGTGGTCGTCACGGTCGATCTCAGGAACGCTGGCAACATCGCGGGCGCTGAGGTCGTTCAGGTCTATGTCGGCATCGAACAGTCTGCGGTCGATCGCCAGAAGAAACTCCTCAAGGGTTTCAAAAAGGTGTACCTGGAACCCGGGCAATCCACGACAGTCTCGATCGCTGTCAGGCTGGAGGAGCTTCGGTACTTCAGCACTGAGCAACGGAAGTGGATCTTTGAGCCGGGAGTCTACCGGTTCTACGTTGGCCCCTGCTCCGACGAAGCAGCCCTGCAGGTCAGGGCAGTAGAACTCGCGTAGGCGACGTTCCCCGCCAGAGAGAGGTGCTGTGGGCAGAGCAGGATGGCTGAGGCAACATCGTCAGCATGTGCCGAACCGAAGTCCGCAGCACCTCAGTCTGTGACAGACGATACCCCCGGCCTGACCAGTTTTGAAGATGATCGACTTCATGCCTGTTGTATGGGTTCCGTCATGCGCTTTGCCCAACTCTTTTGAGACTCGTTGATTGACACCGATCTGAAAAGAATGATATGCTGATTTTGAAAGCGCTTGCAAAATCGGTTAGCGAATGGTTTTCGACAGGCGGGCTTACTTGCCGTTTTTTTTGAGAGTGCTTTGAAAGCGTTTTCAATTCCATGAACATCGAGGGCAATGCTTCGAAAAAGAGACGGCGTGTCACGATCGATGATGTGGCGCGTGCTTCGGGCGTGTCCTGCTCGACGGTGTCGCGCGTGCTGAGCGGGTATGAGTTTGTCCGGGAAACCACGCGCAGCCGTGTGATGGAAGCGGTGGAGCAACTGGGGTTTGTCGCCAATCTGCAGGCCCGTAGCCTGGCAAGCGGTCATTCCCGGATCATCGGGCTGCTCGTGCCCAATCTGGATAACAGCTATGTCGGCACCATCGCCCAGGGCATCGATCAGGAGTTGACAAACGCCAATTACGACCTGATGTTGTACACAAGTCACCGCCACCCGGGCAAGGAATCGCTCTATGTCAGTGCCATCGCCAATGGTCTGACCGAAGGGCTGTTGCTGGTCACCCCGCTCGTACCGATGGCTTATCTGGATGCGCTGCATGAGCAGGATCTCCCCTACGTGCTGATCGATCAGGCGGACCCCACAGAGAGCAGCAGTGTGGTAGAAGCAAACAACTGGCAAGGCGCCTATGAAGCCACGCGGTACCTGAGCCAGCTGGGCCACACTCAGATAGCCTTCATCACCGGTGCGCTCCAGGTTCGCAGCGCGGTAAACCGGCTGCAAGGCTACCAGGCAGCGCTGTCCGATTGCGGTATTCCCTTCCGGGAAGAGCTGGTTGTCGAGGGCGACTTCCAACAACAAACCGGTTACGAGATCGCTAAACGGCTGTTGCAGAGCATCGATCCTCCCCCAACGGCCATCTTCGCCTCCAACGATCTCTCCGCTTTTGGCGCGATGGAGATCGGAAGAGCGTCGTGTAGGGAAAGAGTGTAGGATAGGGTGTA
>CAZGYW010000173.1:0-6241 GCA_964530495.1 uncultured Anaerolineae bacterium | reverse complement strand
ATTTCCGGCGCGCGCACCAACTTCGTCCTGGACCCGGAGGACTCGCATGAGGAGGCCGGGATGCAGAACCCCGGCACCAACCCGTTTAGCTGGAGCATCAGCGCGGTTGGCGAAGAAGAAACCACCCACAACATGATCGTCTTCGCTTCAGTGGCAGATGCCACCCGCCGCACCGGCTATCGCTCGGTCTCCACCGTGCCGATTCGGGTCACGATCAAGCCGCCCACCGGCTCGGTCTGGGATCAGATCCGGCGCTTCCTGGACGAAACCAAAGAAATCCTGCTCGTCCTGACCGGCATCATCGTGGCCGTGATCGCGCTGCGCACCCAGATCAAGAACCTGCTCAGCGGCGGCAGCAAGCCGGAAGGTGGCAGCGGCCAATAGCTTCACCAGATCGCATCTACAGCACAAACCGGGCAGGCCTACCACCTGCCCGGTTGTTGTGCCGCGACCCGTTCCCTCATTCCCACGTATACAGATTCAGAACCGGACTCACCTGAGGAAAGCGCCTGCCCCATGCCCCGCCCGAGCGTCTCGAAGCTGCTCGACCTGCTGCGCCGCAACCCGCTGCTGACGGATCCGCCCGACCTGCCGGACTGGGCACGCCTGCCCGATCTGGATGCGCTGCGCCGCCTGTGGCCGGGCGAGCCGCAGCCGCCGGAAGTGCCGGCAGCGCCTGTCGCGCCCGCCGCCCATCGCATCCCGGATTTCCCGCACCTGGACTACCCCGTTCACCCCGGGCGCGGCGATTCCGGCCGGGTGCTCGTTCTGCTGCGCGGGCTGAATACCGCCGCCGCAACCGTAACCGACCAAACGGATCACTGGCGCTACCTGGTCGATGGGATCGCCGATCTCTACAGCGGGATTGCGTATTTCAGTTACAGCGCGACCGATCCGGAAGCCTACAGCGAAGCTGACACGCATCACAGCGTCTGGCAGCACCACCGCCCGCTGCTCTACAACCTGCTGGCCAGCGGTTATGACCAGGGCTACCGCAGCTTCGACCTGGTGGGGCACAGCCTGGGCGGGGTTGTGGCCACCGAATACCTGATTCACTACGGGCTGAGCGGGCCGCAGGCCGGCTGGGTGCGGCATGTGGTCACGCTCGATTCGCCGGTCAACGGTTCCAGCCGGGCTGCGCTCAACGATTTCGCCTACCGTGACTGGTACGCAGACCAGGGCATCCAGGCCATGCTGGAGCTGGCCGATCTCTACCTGAACCGGGATCACTACGAGCGGGTCAAGCTGCGTATTCTGGATGATCTGCGCGCCAGGGGAATCGCGTACTGGAATCTGACCAGCGTGGATGACTGGGTGGTTCCGGTGGGGGACGCGATCCTGGCCGCCACGCACCGCATGTATCACCTCGGGCGGGCGCTGCGCAGCCCGGAGATCAGCCACAATCGCGGCCATGCCCAGGTCTACCAGTCCCCCCAGGTGCGCGCCGACCTGCGCCTGATCGTGGCAGCGGAGGTTGACCCTGAGCCGGGCGAAGTACCCTCCGCCGCCGGATGGTTCCTGCCGGCCCGGGTACTAACCAGTGCCCGCGAGCAACTGCGCCGCGTCACCGATCCGCAGCTCGCCCGGCTGGGGATGGCGCTGACGGTCCTGCACTACACCCACAATGCCCCGGATACGGATGGCCTGGCCCGCGTTCGGGAGGTCGTCCAGTCCGCGCTGGAGCAGGTTCCGGACCTGCCTGACCCGCGCGAGGCGCTGGCCGCCGGGCTGCAGCGCGCCGTGGAGGAAGTGCGCCGCTGCCTACCGGATGACGATCCCGAGAACTGATTCGGGGGTCACTCCGCCAGCGGCAGGTACACGAAAAAGGCGCTGCCCTTCCCCGCCTCGCTTTCCGCCTTGATCCAGCCGTGGTGGGCCTCGATGATCAGGCGGGCGATGGTCAGCCCGACGCCCATCCCGCCGGTATCCGTCTGGCGGGCCGGGTCCGCGCGGTAGAAGCGGTTGAAGATGAACGGGAGGTCATGCGGGCTAATCCCGATCCCGGTGTCTTCCACGCTGAGGACGGCCTGCCGCCCGCTGCGCGCCAGGCGCACGGTGATCGTCCCACCCTCCGGCGTATAGTTGAGGGCGTTGATCACGAACATGTCCAGCGCGCGCCGCAGCTTGGCCGGGTCGCCTTCAACTGGCAGTTCGCCCGACTCATCACACTTACACACCAGAGTCTGGCGCTTCTCCAGCGCCATCGACTGGCGGGCCTCCACCAGCGTGCTCGCCAGCCGGCTCAGGCTCAGGCGGCGCACCTGTAACTGCAGGTCGCGATCCAGCCGGGTGAGGTTGAGCAGATCGTCCAGAGTGCGTTCCAGGGCGCTGACCCTGGACCACAGGATTTCAAAATGCTGGCGGCGCTTCTCATCATCGTTGGTGCGCTGCAATACGGCCAGGCTCATCTTCATGGCGGTCAGCGGATTCTTCAGATCATGGGAGGCATCCCCGATGAAGCGTTCCAGCATCGCGGAGCGCTCCCGTTCCAACGCCAGGGCGAAGCGCTGTTCCTCCGCTTCCTTTTGCTCGGTGATGTCCTGGTTGACGCCCACCATGCCGATGATCGCGCCGTGCTCATCATGCAGCGGGAAGTGCATGGCCCGCACCCAGCGCAGCTCACCATTCGGCCGGGTAACCTGCTCCTCTTCAATCCGCATCTCGCCCGTGCGCATCACGTCCTGCTCGACGGCGTCCCAGATTTCGACGACTTCCGCCGGGAAGAAATCGCCGGACACCCGGCCCAGCGTATCCGCCTGGGTGTGCACACCCATCCGGCGCAGCGACTCGGCGTTATTAAGGAGGAAGCGGCCCGCCAGGTCTTTGACATACACGCTGTCCGGCAGGTTATCAATCAGCGTGCGCAGCAGCGCGCGCTCCTGCTGGAGCAGCCCCTGAATGCGGCGGCGCTCGGTGATGTCGCGCGAGACACCGATGACTCCGCTGACCTGCCCGTCTTCATCATAAAGGAGGTTGGTGGTGACTTCCGTCCAGACGGTCGTGCCATCCTTGCAGGGCTGTTCCAGCTCGAAGCGTTGATCCCGCCAATCGGCAGGCTGCCGCCCCCCGCTGAGCAGCGCTAACTGGGCCCGCACAATGGCCACCGATCCGGGGGTGAGGACCTGGTCCAGCGTCTGGGCCATGACTTCTTCCGGCGTATAACCGCGCAGTCGTTCCACCGATGGGCTGACATAAGTGAACCGGCCCGCGCGGTTCATCGTCCAGATCACGTCGGTGGCGTTTTCGGCCAGCATCCGGTAGCGCAACTCGCTGCGCCGGAGGTCCTGCTCATTGCGCAGCCGCTCGCTGATGTCGCGGATGATCGCCAGCCGCACCGGCCGGCCCTGGAACGCAATCCGGCGGGCGACGATCTCCGCAGGAAAGGTGGAGCCGTCCCGCCGCTGCCCTTCCCCCTGGTAGGCGCCCTCGTAACCGGAAACGATCATCTGCCGGACGGTGGGCCGGAAGGCGGGCGTCGCCAGGCGCAGCGCATCCGTACCGACCAGCTCATCAACCGTGTAGCCAAGCATCGTCGCCAGGGACAGGTTGGCGTCCAGGATGATTCCCTGGTCATGGATGAGGATGCCCTCCAGCGCCGCGGCGGAGAGCAGCCGGTAGCGTTCTTCACGCGCCAGGGCTTCTGCCAGTTGAGCTTCCAACTGGTGCAGGCGCGCCGCGGAATCGTCATGTGCGGCGGGGTGCTGAGCGTCGGACGCAGCCATGGTTAAATCCTTCGGCCAATCCTCTTAGGTAACGGACGGTTGCGCCCTCACGCCACCGGAACGGACCGGCTACACCAAAAGCCCGGCGCAAAGGCTGCGGCCGGGCTGAGGTCAGCCATGGTCATCCGCATTCCGGCGGGTGATGACCGGCGTGGCTACTCTTCGTTCTTGGCCTGATCGTCCTCGGTTTTGTTCTTCTCGTCGCCCTGCACGCCGCGCCGGAATTCACGAATGGCGCTGCCCAGTTCACCGCCGATTTTGCCCACGCGACCAACGCCAAAGAGAATGACCACAATCACAAGGATGATGATCAACTCGGTAGGTCCCAGATGTGGTAACATCGCGTTACTCCCCTTCAATGGTCGGCCTGTTCCCGAACACAACTGCATTCCCATTATACCCCGCAGTTATTGCGGGTGGTAGGCAATCGGCCATTCCTGAGCTTTGGCGGCCGCATCACTGACATTTCGCGCCCCAGCCCGGGGGCCGGACGCGGCGTCGATTCGATGCGATCCCCCTGCACCTGTGTTACACTACCCGCACGTTGCATCCCGCCGGGGAAAGAGGCCAAGAACCGTGCCCGAGCAAGCGCTGTACCTCAAATGGCGGCCCACCCGCTTTGAAGACGTGATCGGCCAGGAGCACATCACGCGCACCCTGCAGGGCGCGCTGCGCCAGGGCCGCACCCGTCACGCCTACCTGTTCAGCGGCCCGCGCGGCACCGGCAAAACCACCACCGCCCGCCTGCTGGCCAAAGCTGTCAACTGCCAGCACCCGGACCCGACCCGTCACCCCTGCAACGAATGCGATCACTGCGTCGCCGTCAACGAAGGGCGCTACCTGGACCTGATCGAGATCGATGCCGCCAGCCACACCGGCGTGGACGACGTGCGCGAGCTGCGCGACAAAATCGCGTTCTCCCCCGGTCAGGGCCAGTACAAGGTCTACATTATTGATGAAGTGCACCGCTTCTCCGGCGCGGCGTTTGACGCCCTGCTCAAAACGCTGGAGGAGCCGCCGGAGCACGCGATCTTCGTCCTGGCCACAACCGAGCTGGAGAAAGTGCCGGAAACGATCCTCAGCCGTTGCCTGCCCTTCGAATTCCGGCGCGTCTCCGTGGCGGAGCTGACCGACCTCCTGAGCCGGATCGTCGCCAGCGAGGGCTTCCACATTGATCGTGACGCACTGGAGCTGATCGCGCGGCAGGGCACCGGCTCGGTGCGGGACTGCATCAGCCTGCTGGACCAGGTGATCGCTGACCCGGAGGAGCATATCACGCTGGCTATGGCGGAGCAGGCGCTGGGCGCGGCCGGCCGCCGCGCGGTGAGCGCGCTGGTGGATGCCATGCTGGTCGATAATCTGCCCGGCGCGCTGGAGATCATCCATGCCGCAGTGGATGGCGGGGCCGACCCGCGCCAGTTCGCGCGGCAGGTTGTCGATCACCTGCGCAGCGTCCTGCTCACCCAGACGGCCGGGGCCGCCATCATCGACGACACGGAAGATGCGCGCCAGGTCTATACCCGGCAGGCCGGGCTGGTCAGCCGCGGCCAGCTCCTGCGCCTGATCCGGGGCTTCAACGATGCCACCCAGGATCGCAGCAGCGACTGGCAGCCGCAGCTCCCGCTGGAGCTGGCCCTGCTGGAAGGGCTGTCCTCCGCCCAGCAGGAACAGGTGATCGTGCAGCGGGTGATCCAGCAGGTGGTCGCCCCTGCCCCGGATGCCGCCGAGGAAGCTGAACCGGCCGCGGCGCCGCCCGGAAGCGAGCCGGTCATCGGCGTGATCACCGCGCGCGAAAAGTGGGACAACGTCAAGCGCGCGGCCTACAAGATCAACAAGAACGTACCGGCCATCCTGGACTATTTCAGCATCCGCAGCGTGGAAGGCAACACCCTGGTGCTGACGGTCAAGAACCCGATCTTCAAGGAAAAGCTGGATAATCAGGATTTCCGTAAGGCGCTGCTGCGCGCGCTGCAGGGCGTCTATGAGCAGCCGATGCTGTTCCGGGTGGAGGTCGGCGGCGATGCGGAGCCGGCGCACGCCAGTGGAACGCGGGTCAGCAATGACGAATTGGTCGCCTTCAGCGTGCAGGAGCTGGGCGGCGAGGTTTCTGAGATCAAAGGCACTCAGCCAGATGAGGAGTTGGACGATGAGCAAGGGTAAAGGTATGCGGGGAATGCCCGGCGGCATGGGCGGCAACCAGGCCGGCATGCTCAAGCGCTTTCAGAAAATGCAGCAGGAGATGCTTGAGGCGCAGGAGAAACTGGGCGAAGAAACGGTTGAGGTTTCCGTCGGGGGCGGCGCGCTGACCATCGTGATCACCGGCCACCAGCGGGTGCAGAGCATCACGCTCAACCCCGAGGCGCTGGACACATCCGATGAGGAATGGGTGACCGACCTGCAGGACCTGCTGGTCGTCGGGATCAACCAGGCGATCGAGCAGAGCCAGGCCATGGCCGCTGAGAAGATGGAAGGCATCACGGGCGGCATGGCGGGGATGGACCTGGGTGGGCTGCTGGGCG
>CAZGYW010000172.1:0-6250 GCA_964530495.1 uncultured Anaerolineae bacterium | reverse complement strand
GCGGCGCATGATGGCCAGCGTACCGGGTGTATCCCCGCCGATCCAGGTCGCGCCAATGCACGTCACCACATCATACGCACCTGCCTCGCCGGGGGTTTCGTCCAGATACTTGCCCGCGTCACCCTCCACGAAGGTCACGCGATCGGTGACGTCCCGCTGGCGGGCGCGGCGGCGGGCTTCCGCCAGGTACACGGCACTGATGTCCACGCCCGTCCCGCTGATGCCGTACTGCGCCGCCCAGCGGGTCAGCAGCTCGCCGCGCCCGCAGGCCAGGTCCAGCAGGCGCAGCCCAGGCGTCAGGCCGCACGACGCGCCGATCATATCCAGCTTCTCGCTCGTGATCGGGTTCTGGATCAGGTGGTAGCGTTCGGCGATCTCGAAGAAACGAAGGTTCATCGGTAACTCCTTGAAGTAGCGGATAGCGGTCAGCTATCAGCGGTCAGCTATCAGCTTTCAGCGATCAGCAGTCAGCAAGAGCACAAAGCAAACAGCGGTCAGCGATCAGCAAAAGCCAGAAGCGGCCTTGTGTTTCGCCTGGACGCTCCAGAGCACAGCACTGCCTTGACCAAACAACGCGGCAAACAGCAGGTTTGTACGGGCGGTTCGCGAACCGCCCGCTTGACCTGTTATCGCACTTACGTGCAAACGTTCATTGCAGACACCCCCACCCATCACCTGCTGTCTTTCGCTTCGACGCATGGACGCCTGGACGCTTCGGCGCTGCAGGGCGCAGCATGCTGCGCCCCTACCAGCCCCTGCGATGCCGCCTGCGCGGCTCACCCCTCATCGCCAGCGTCGTCCTCATCCGGCAGAAAGCGGGCTTCATCCGCGGCGCGCTCGGCGGGCGTCTGGCCGACGTAACGCCGCCACAGCCGCTCGGCGATTGCGGCCGGATCGCGGGCCAGCCCGTACCCGGCGAAGTGCTCGCACACCCGCGTGACATCCCGCGTCAGGATGTCATACGCCTGGCGGTTGCCGCGCGGGTCCACCACCTGCGGGAAGTCGATGATCGTGATCTCCCCGGCCCAGTACAGGAGGTTGAAAGCGGAGAGATCGCCGTGCATCACGTCCTGCTGCAGCAGCAGGTCGATGTTGCGCAGGATCTCGTCAAACAGCGGCGCGACCTCCTCCGGCGCCAGCGTGACCTCGTGCAGGGTTGGGGCTGGACTCTGTTCGTCGCCCACGTAGGCCATCAGAATGGCGTTCTCGTTGGCAGCGAACGGCTCCGGCACGGCGGCGCCCACCGCGTGCAGCTTCTCCAGCGTCCGGAACTCGTGCATCAGCCACGAGGTGTGGGCGGCCCGCATGCCGTAGGCGCTCTTCTTTTCGATGGCGTGCACCAGCCGGTCGCCCTTGAGGCCGATCGGGCGGCCCTCCGGGGTGAGGACGGTGCGGCCCTCCCGGTACACATGATCCTTGCGCAGGTTGCGGAACATGCGCGGGCGGTAGACTTTGGCCGCCACCAGGTCCAGCCCGGCGTCCGGGTGCCCGGCGCAGCGGTAGACGTTCGCCTCCTTGCCGCCCTTGACCACGGCCAGCACATCCGCGATCAGCGCCCGTTCGTAGAACGGCTCCAGCGATTGCAGCAGCCAGCCTTCCTCGTAGCGCGAGGGCTGGTAGGTGGTGGTGAAACCTGCTTCCAGCGCGGTCGCTTCCGCGGCGCTGGCCGCCACCGCCTGGCGGGACTGCCGGTCCCGCGGGTTGGCGCGCGGTTTGCGCTGGCGCCGCGCGCGGCGGTCAAACGCGCTCAGGTTGTCATTGTCTTCAAAATCGTTCAGGTAAGCCTTCAGGTTGCTCAACGTTGGTTCTTCCCATTGGTCATTCATTCCGGTATGGCGATTACTGCTTCCCATGCTGTTCAGCGAACAGCCCGCCAGGCACGCTTGAGGGCCGGCAGCGCCGCCGTACGCCACGCAAACTTGATGCGGTTTTGACCAGTGGGAGAAACCAGACCCCACGCAGCGCGAACCGGTCAAGCGGTGCCGCCCTCGGGTTAGTGAGGGAAGGCGCGCGCCTGCCGCCGCGTGAGGGATGTGCGAGGAAGCTGCCCGTGCGCCTGCACGGGAGTCACCGCCGCGCCGGAGATGACGCGGGGAGATGCTTTAGACCATCACCTGCTCAACCTGCTCGTTACATGCCTCAGCCGGGCAGCGCACGCCGCCGCTCATCGACCACCGTTCCCAATACTTGCATCCACTGCCTCGCTTTCTATACCGCTTTCCACACCCGAAAAACCCCTGTGGAAAGACACCTTCGTCACTGTAGCACAGCTTTTCCGGCGCTGTCAATCACCTGCGGAATCCGCGCCATACTGCGGCACGCCGGGCTATTCCGCTGCGGTAGTTTCCCCGTCACGCAGCGCCCGTTCGTAGCGATCCCTCTGGCGGGTGACGCGCATCCCAACCCGCTCGTACAGGCGCGTGGCGCCCGTCAGGCTCTCCGCATCGACGGCCAGACCCACCCGCGCCTTGCCCAGGCGGTGGAACTCCCCGATCGCGTAGCGCAGCAGCGCGCCCCCGATGCCCTGCTGCCGGTACTCGCGCAGCACAGCCAGCATCCTGATCCAGCCCATGTCCGGGTCTTCCGGCAGGCCCGGGCGGCACAGCGCCGCCCCGATGATTTCATCCCCGCCGGAGTCGGTCGTGACCGCCAGGAACCACAGCGCCGGGTCAAAGTCCGCCCCGCCGGTCATCCACTTCCGCCACTCAGCAAACGGCTGTTCCGTGTATCCCCAGTGGTCGCGGAACGACTCCTGCACGACCCGGTAGACGAAACGGTCATCGATCTTCGGGAAATAGGGGCGGATCGTGATCCCGTCCGGCCAGGCGGGAAGCTCGGGCATGATGTAAGGATCCAGGTCAAGCACCATCTTCCAGAAGTGGCGCGTCACCCGGTAACCGCGCCCGGTCAGCAGGCGGATCGCCCGCACGTTACGGCTGTCCGTCGCGGCGACCAGCGTCACCGGCACGCCCGGCGTCACCTGCGGGAGCAGGCTCCCCGCGTACGTTTCGGCCCAGTCCAGCAGCGCCGCGCCGATGCCCTGGCCCTGGTAGGCCGGGTGCACGCAGCCCCACACATGCAAGCGGCCGGCGGCAAACTCCGGCCACAGCTCGATGTAGCCGATCAGCGTGCCGTCCTGGTCGAGAGCGAAACGCGCATCGCGCTCCGGCACGAAGTCCCCATACTCCCATTCCTGGCGGAGCTGATCTTCGTCGGTCTGCGTAATGCCCTCCTCCGCCTGCGAGACGGCATTGATCAGGGCGACGGCGGCCGGAAGATCCGCCAGCGTCGGGCCGCGCAGCACCAGTCGATCCACAATCCGGGTAGCCATGCAGGTCATCCTCTCCAGGAGGGCCGGGCGCCTGAACGCCCGGCCCGGCGTACAACTCCGGCGAAAGGGGACGCTTACGCCACTTCCGCCCGCAGTTCCTTCTCAAATATATCGTACCGATACAGCGTCGGGGCGTCAGCGCCCGGCACGTAGGCCCGGCAGACGATGCAGTCGGCCACGTGCGGCTCCGCCGCATGCCCCTCCACCGCGGGGGACTGCCACAGGCGCTGCGCCAGGTGGTAGCCCTGGCAGGCCAGCAGGCGACGCGCCGCCTGGTTAAAGCTGACTGTCGCCGTGCGCAGCGCGATCCGGCCGGTGGCGCAGGCCGCCTCCTGCAGCGCCCGCGCTTCCGCTGCCTGCAGCAGCCGCGCGCCGATCGCGGTCGCGTCCGAACCGGGGGCCACATGCAGCCATACGTAGGGCAGCGCCTCCCCGGCAGGGTGCTCCCACAGCTCGGCATAGCCGACGGGGTGGCCCGGCGCGGCTTCCACCAGCCAGGCGTCCCGGCCCAGGTCAAAGCCCGGCGCCGTCCAGATGTCCACCACCTGGCGCACGGTCATATGCAGCCCGCCGGTCTGCACCATGGCGCACAGGTTGATCAGCCCGGTCACGGCCGGCGCATCGGCCAGCGCCGGCGCGCGGAGACGATACTGCCCCGGTAACAATTGGTTGTGAAGCATGCCATCCATCGCGTTTTCCCACTCTCCAACACGTTGTCTGCCTGGTGATCGTGCTGGCGACGGCGGCCCGCAGGCCGCCCCGTAAGGCCGTATTCTATGGTAATATTCACACACCGGAAGCCCAGGTAGGTCACCCACAACGGAGGCAACCGCCACGTGCTGTTCCGACCGTCCGATCCCGCGCCCCCAGATGAGCGTCCGCCACGCGGCGCGCGGCTGGCGCTGGCCATCGAGCACCGCCTGAGCCGCGTTAGCTGGTGGCTGACCCGGCGCTACGCCTGGCTGGACCAGGCGACCGAAGGGCTGCTGCCGCTGCTGGGCCGTGCCTGGCGTGACTTCAACCAGCGGGATACCCGCTACGCGGCGTCCCTGGCGTATTACGCCCTGTTTTCGATCTTCCCCCTCATCCTGCTCGCCGCCACGTTCTTCAGCGGCGTGCTGGGCAGCGGCGTGGCGGAACAACAACTGCTGACCATTGTCGGCGACTTCTTCCCGCCGGATACGGTGCGCCTGATCCAGGCCAACGTCACCCGCGCCGTGCAGCAGCGCCAGTCCTTCAGCACCGTGGCGCTCATCGGCCTGGCCTGGTCGGCGCTGGCCATGTTCTCCAACCTGACCGTCGCCATCGACAACATCTTCCACCCCACCCGCTGGCGCCCGCTGTGGCACAAACGCCTGCTGGCGCTGATCATGGTCATCGCGCTGGCCGTGCTGCTGCTGGCCTCGCTGTTCACGTCGCTCGGCATCCGCCTGATCAACATGCTCCTGCTGGACCGGCCCAGCACAGCGATGTGGATCGTCACCGTCTTCCTGCCCCTGGGCCTGAACATGACGATCTTCGCGCTGCTGTTCCGGCATGTGCCGCGCGTCCACGTGCGCTGGGATGCCATCTGGCCGGCGGCAGTGCTGGGCGGGGCAGGCTGGGAACTGGCCCAGAGCCTGTTCGTCTGGTACCTGGAAAACTTCAGTACCTTCAGCGTGATCTACGGCTCGCTGGGGACGGTCATCATCCTCCTGCTGTGGATCTACCTCAGCTCCGCGATCCTGCTGCTGGCCGCCGAGCTGTGTAACGCGCTCAACACCTGGTACAACCAGCGGATGGAGTGAAGCGGTCAGCGTTTAGCTGTTGGCTATTGGCTGTTGGCTGATAGCTGGCCGCTTCCAGGTGGCTGATGACACTTCCGGAGTCCGATATTCGATTGTTAAGGTCACGGGCCGCGGTCAGCGAATAGCCCCTGGCGTTTGACGCCTGCCTGATGGCCAATTACCAACAGCCAATAGCCGCCTTTACCCCACCCGCTTCAGCTTCCCGGTGCGCTTGGCATACGCTTCCGCCTGGCGGAAGGCCCACACGCCTACTGGCATCCCCACCGCCCCGATGATCAGCAGCGGGATCATGTACGGCCACAGCGCGCCCGTCGGCACCCCGTCCAGCACCGCCGCCCGGATGCCGCCCAGCACGTAGTACACGGGCGAGACCTGGGCGATCGTCTGCAGCCAGCCCGGCAGCACCTCGATCGGGTAGTACACGCCGGAGATCAGCAGCAGGAACGCCTCCACGATGTGCGTCATCTGCGTGCCGCGCTCCGTGTAGAGCAGCGGCAGGATGCTCGCCACCACGCCCAGCGAAACCAGCGACAGGCTGCCCGCCAGCAAGACCAGCAGCGCCCCGAACATGTTCGCGCCCGCGAAGTCCAGCTTGAAAAAAGCCGCCATCGCCGCGCCGATCACCAGCGTGAAGAACAGGCTGTACAGGATGGCGAAGCCCGCCTGCCCCGCGATCTGCGTGAAGCGGTGGACGGGGGCCATCAGCGTGTACTCGATCGTGCCCTCCCAGCGCTCCCACTGGATCATCTCGCTGATGTTGTTGAACAGGCCCGACAGGAAGCGCCAGACCAGCGTCCCGATCAGGAGGTACACGACGAAGAACGAGGTGTCGATATCCTCCTGCCCGGTGATGATGGTCGCGCCCTGCCCGATGAACACGACCGAGAGCGAGGTCGCAGTCGAATACGCCAGCCAGACCAGCTCCCATCCCCAGTAGCGTTTGACCAGGTTGAAGTTGCGGGCCACAAAGGCGTAACTCTGTAAGGCTTCCGTGCGAAGATTCAAGTTGCGCAATGCCATGTTGTTTCCCCTGCGGGTGGGAGCGACCACGCGATCCCTCCCACCCATGCTTGTCTGTGTCGTTGTGCGCCGCCTGCGATCAGGCGACGGCCTGCAGTGTTTCGATCTCGTG
>CAZGYW010000171.1:0-6274 GCA_964530495.1 uncultured Anaerolineae bacterium | reverse complement strand
GCGGCGTCCAGGCGGCAAGCGTCTATGCCCCTACGCGAAAAACAGAGGGCACGGATTTACGCGGATCAGACACGGATTCTCACGGATTTTAGAGGCCATTAGAATCAAGCGCTTTATCCGTGAGAATCCGTGTTCAATCCGTGAACACCCGTGCCCTTTTTTCTGCAAAGCATCATTCAGCCGGGAACAACGCCAGCTGCGTCGGCGGCCGCACCCCATCCAGCAGGATGTACGGCGCGGCGCGGTTGGCCTGCACGCCGACCCGGTTGAGCGCCGCCAGGTCGCGGATGCGGCCCCGCCGCCGGGCGGCCAGCAGCCGGTCCACGCCGCGCGGCCCGATGCCCGGCACGCGCAGCAGCGCCTCGCGGTCGGCGCGCATCACGTCTACCGGCGCGGCGCGCAGGTGCAGGTCGGCCCACGCCCGCTTGGGATCAACGTTCAGGTCCAGGTTGCCCGTCCCCATGAACGGCAGGTCTTCCACATCCCAGGCGTAATCGCGCAGCAGGAAGCTGGCCTGGTAGAGCCGCCGCTCGCGGGCCGGATCGGTGGCGGGCAGGCCCTCAAACGGGGTGTCCTCCACCGGGCTGAAGCCGGAGTAGTAGGCGCGCGCCAGCTTAAGCTGGGCGTACAGGCGCTGGCTCAGGCTGAGCAGCTCCAGGTCGGTATCCCCCACCGCACCCACCACAAACTGCGTCACCGTGCTGGCGACCTTGCGGCGCGGATTCTGCGCCCTGAGTTCCTCCCGGATGCGCGCCGTCCACTGTAACAGGGTCAGCAGGTCACTGCCGAAATCCTTCTTGGGCGCCAGGGCGTGCAGCCGTTCCTCGGTCGGCCCTTCCAGGTTGACGGACACCCGGTCGGCGATCTGGATCGCGCGGCGGAGCTGGTCGTACTCCGCGCCGGGCATGATCTTGAGGTGGATGTAGCCCCGGTACTGGTATCTGGCGCGGATGATCTCGGCCGTGTCGATGATTTTGTCCTGCATCGTCACGCCGCCCTTGATGATCCCTGACGAAAGGAAGATGCCGTCCACCACCCCGGCCCGCTCCAGCTTATGAAACGCGGCTGCCATCTCGTCCGGGGAGAAGGTGATACGCCGCATCTGGCCGCGCCCGGCCCGGAACGGGCAGTAGTAGCAGTTGCGCTCGCAGGCGGTGGTCATCATGGACTTCATCACCGGCTTGAGGCCCTGCGGCGTGGTCACGTAGGACACACAGGGCAGCAGGTCGGGATCAGCGGCGGGCCGCGCCTCGAGGACGAGCGGCTCCCGGCCGGGGGTATCGCCTGCCGGCTCAAAGCGGGTGGCATTGCCCAGTTGCTGGAGTTTTTCGAGTGTATCCGGCGCGCTGTGGATGTACATCGTTCCGCCTGGTTCCCCTCAACCACCGATACCTCATTATACCGAACTTATGTTCTAAATGCAACTGAGATACCAGGCGGGGTAGCGACGCCGGTTGAAGCGGTGCGCCGGGCCTTTTCCTCCTCTCCATCAACAAATGGCGAGGGCGCCAGGGGGTGAGGTGCTTTGTCTTTTCCCCCCGCGTAAGTACAATCACCCCAGAGTAACCATTACCCTTGAAAAGAGCCTGGCGAGATGACACTGGACATGATCGCGCGCGGCGCTGCCAAGTACCCTCCGGTCGCGGCGGCGTTGCGGGAGCTGTACGGCGTGCCGGAGTGGCGCCAATTCCTCCCCCCGGTGGACGAACTGGTCAGCACCATCCTGAGCCAGAGCACATCCGATACCAACCGCGACCGGGCCTTCGAGGCCCTGCGGGCGCGCTTCCCCACCTGGGAAGCCGTGTGCGACGCGCCGCTGGAAGACGTGATCGCAACAATCCGCCCGGCGGGGCTGGCCAACCAGAAGGCCCCGCGCATCCAGGAAGTGCTGGCCCGCATCGCGGCGGAGCGCGGCGCGCTGAACATCGACTTCCTGGCGGACCTTCCGCTGGAGGACGCCCGCCGCTGGCTAACCAGCCTGAACGGCATCGGCCCCAAGACCGCCGCTATCATCCTGCTGTTCGCTTTCAACCGGCCCGCCTTTCCGGTGGATACGCATGTGCACCGCCTCAGCCGCCGGATCGGCTTCATCGGGCCGAAGGTCAGCGCGGAGCAGGCCCACGGCCTCATGGAGCGCATCGTGCCGCCGGAGGATTACTACGTCTTCCACCTGAACATGATCGAGCACGGCCGCAAGCTGTGCCACGCCCGCAACCCGGGCTGCCCGCTTTGCCCGCTGCAGGCCCACTGCGATTACTACCAGGCCGGCCTCACGCCGCCTGAAGCCGGTGGCAGGGACTGCCGATGACCGACCAGCCTTCCCACCCGCCCGGAAGCGCCGGACACGATCTGGAGCTGGCCATCGCCAGCGCCCGGCAGAGCATCGGGTTGTTGCTCAGCCAGGCCCGCGCCGGCCGCATGGAGCGCGATTTTCTGATCGGGCGGCTGCAGGCCTTTGACGACCTGCTGGCGATGCTGGCCGAGGAACGGCGCAGCACCGGCGAGCAGCAGCGCCTGGCCGCGCTGTACGATGTCTCGCGCCTGATCGGCTCTTCCCTGGACCTGCAAACGGTGCTCGACCAGGTGATGGACGCCATCCTCAAGCTGACCGGGGCCGAGCGCGGCTTCCTGATGCTCCTGGACGATGACGGCAACCTGGTGCCCCGCGTGGCGCGCAACATCGACCAGCAGACGCTGGACAGCGGCGAGTTCCACGTGAGCCGCACGGTCACGCGCCAGGTGGTGGACGAGGGCCAGCCGGTGCTGACCACCAACGCCCAGGAGGATCCGCGTTTCGCCGCGCAGGCCAGCGTGATTGCCAATGCCCTGCGCAGCATCATGGCCACCCCGCTGCGCGTGCGCGGGCGCGTGACCGGCGTGATCTATGTCGATAACCGGGTGCGGGCCGGGCTGTTCAAGCCGGAAGACCTGGCCGCGCTGGATACCTTCGCCGGGCAGGCCGCCATCGCCATCGAGAACGCGCGCCTTTTCGCGGAGACCGACCAGGCTCTGCAGGCCCGCGTGGAGGAATTGAGCAGCCTGCGCCGGGTCGATCGCGAGTTGAACGAGGCCATTGGCGAGGGCCAGGTGCTGACCGTCACCCTGAAGTGGGCCACCCGTATGGCCGGCGCGGAAAACGGCGCGCTGGGCCTGATCGAGTACGGGCCGGAGGGCGAGACCTTTCTGCGCGTGGCGGCCTGTGTTGACGCCAACGAGGAATTGGACGGCTTTACCACCGGGGCCGTGATCCCGCTGCACCACGAGTCCACGCTGGCCCGGGTGCTCAGCGGCAGCCAACCCCAGCCGGGCAAAACCGGCGACACCCACAATGTGCTCTTTGTGCCGATCCACCATGAAAACCGGCCGACCGGCGCGATCATCCTGACCGGCGACCACGACTTCAGTGAGGATGAGCGCGACCTGGTGACCCGTATGGCCGCCCGCGCCGCCATCGCCATCGAAAATACGCGCCTGTTCGAGGCGGTCAAAGCCGCTGATCGGGCCAAGAGCGAGTTTGTGAGCGTGGTAGCCCACGAGCTTAAGACGCCGATGACCAGTATCATCGGATTCGCGGACCTGCTGCCCATGGCCGGGCCGGTCACTGACCGGCAGGTGGATTTCATCGGCCGGGTCAAGGACAATGTGACCCGCATGCAGGTGCTGGTCAGCGACCTGAGCGAGATCAGCCGCATCGAAAGCGGTAACCTGCGCATGGCGTTCGGGCCGGTCAGCCCGGCGGACGCGCTGGCGGAAGCCCGCGCCGCCATCCAGGATCAGATTGAAGCGCGCGGTCACCAGCTGGTGGAGGACACCCCGCCTGACCTGCCGCCTGTGATGGCCGATCCGCACCGCCTGGGCCAGGTGCTGCTCAACCTGCTCAGTAACGCCTGCAAGTACACGCCGGACGGCGGCACGATCACCCTGCGCGCCATGCGCCAGGGGGAGTACGTGGCCTTCAGCGTGGCGGATACCGGCATCGGCCTGAGCGCGGAAGAAGTGGCGCGGCTCGGCACCAAATTCTGGCGGGCGGATAACGAGCACACCCAGAGCCAGCCGGGAACCGGGCTGGGCTTTGCCATCACGCGCAACCTGATCGCCCTGATGGGCGGCGCGCTGAGCATCCGGAGCGCGCCGGGCCAGGGCAGCACCTTCACGTTCACCATCCCGGTGGCCGTCTAGGCCGCCGGCATAGCGCGAAAGGAAAGGCATCATGTTCATCTCTGTCGGTCAACTCATTGTGTGGCTGCTCATCGGCCTGCTGGCCGGATCGCTGGCGGGGGGCCTGCTGGCCCACAGTCACAACACCGGGGCCAGCCTGGCGATCGGCGTGATCGGGGGCATCCTGGGCGGGCTGGTCTTCGCCGCGCTGGGCATCCGGATCGGGGGCGATATCACCTTCGCGCTCCATGACCTGGTGGCCGGGCTGGTCGGCGCCTTCGTGCTGCTGGCGATCATGGGCATCATCCGCCGCTAGAAGACGGCCCGGCCGGAAAGGGACGCGATGACCGCCAGCGGTGAGCAGCAGCTGCACCTCTTTCTCTCCCCGCATCTGGATGACGCCGTGCTGAGCTGCGGCGGCCAGATCGCGCGCCTGACCCGCGCCGGGCACACGGTGGTGATCTACACCGTCATGGCCGGCAAGCCGCCCCGCACCCTGCCGGAATCGCCGATCCTGGCCGACCTGCACACCCGCTGGAACACGGGCGAGCTGCCCGTCCACGAGCGCCGCTGGGAGGACCTCAAGGCCGCGCGCAGTCTGGACGCGCTGCCCCGCCACGGCGCGATTCCCGACTGCGTGTACCGCCTGACCTACGCGCCGGGCGGCGCGCCGCTGGCCCTCTACCCGGACGAAGACTCGCTGTGGGGGGAGGTCCACCCGGCGGATACCGCGCCGCTGCTGCTGCGCGCCATGCCGCTGCCCTACCCGGATACTGATGTGCTGCATGTTCCGCTGGGCGCGGGCGGCCACGTTGATCATCACCTGGTGCGCGACTGGGGGCGGCGCCTGGCCCGCACGTACCTCGATGTGGCGGTCGTTTACTACGAGGAGTACCCGTACAGCGCCCGGCACGGCGCGGTCCAGAAGGCCCTGCCGGCCTTCGCGCCGCAGCGCCTGCAGCCGATCCTGCACCCCCTGGATGACGCCCTGCTGGAAGCCAAGGCGGCGGCCATCGCCTGCTACGAGAGCCAGATCAGCACCTTCTGGCGCGACCCTGACGACATGCGCGCCGCCGTGCGCGCCGATGCCCTGTACGTCGGCGCGGGACAGCCCGCCGAGCGCGAATGGCAGGTCATTCCCTGAACCCGGTCTGCCCCGGGAGAAAGCGATTCCCATGAGCACCGATCCCATTCAGGAAGAACGCCAGCGGGCGTCCGAGTTTCTGTCTATCGCCGTGCACGAGATGCGCATTCCGCTGACCAGCATCCGGGGCTACAGCGACATGCTCGGCCAGGGCATGCTCGGCCCGCTGAACGAACAGCAGAGCCAGTTCGTGGCGGTCATCCGCAGCAATACCCTGCGCCTGGAGCGCCTGATCGCGGACGTGAACGACTACGGCAAGCTCCAGGGCGGCCGCCTGCATCTGGACCGCAAGATGGACACGGCGGGCAACCTCCTGCTGGCGGCGGAGAAGCGCGTCAAGGCCCAGGCGGCGGAGCGCGGCAGCGCCGTCACCTTCACAGCGGGGCAGGGCCTGCCGCTGTTGAACGTGGACGGCGCGCGGATCGCCCAGGCGCTCGGCACTCTGATCGAGAATGCGGTCCACTATTCGCCGGAAGGCAGCCGGGTAACCGTCACCGCCAGCGCGGAAGATGGCGCGTTACGCGTCGAGGTGACGGATCACGGCGTAGGCATGTCCGCGGAGGAAGTGGCCCACCTGGGGGAGCCGTTCTGGCGCTCGGAGGCGGAAGCGATCCGGGCAGTGAAGGGGCACGGGCTGGGCTATGCGGTGGCGAAGGGCATCATCGAGGCCCACGGCGGGCAGATGATCGTCCGCAGCGCCCCTGGGGAGGGCAGCACGTTCGGCTTTACCCTGCCCGGGATGAGCCTGCCGGAGTAACACACCATCGCCATGGGCATGTCCGAACTTTCTCAGCAAATTGAATCATCCCGATGGCGCCAGGTCATTCTGCTGGCTGCAGTCTTTGCGCTGCTGGTTGCCGCCTTTCTTGCTTCCCCCTGGTCCGGTGGTGATGACTGGAAGGTCTTCCACGATGCAGGTCGGCGGGTTCAGATCGGAAGAGCACACGTCTGAACTCCAGTCACCGCTCATTA
>CAZGYW010000170.1:0-6281 GCA_964530495.1 uncultured Anaerolineae bacterium | reverse complement strand
AGGACCTGCGCCGTGGGCGCGAAAGCATGCTTGCCCGGCTCCGAGTAGACGGTGACGCGCCCATCAACCAGGGGCGGTTGGCCGTGCTCATCCGCCAGGAGGCGCAGCTTGCCATGCCAGCTGCCTTCCACCCGCACCACCTGTTCGGCGGCGTCCAGGTACAGCCACAGGTGCTCCAGCTCGTAGAGATGCTGGATATCCCACACCCACCATACGGCGTATTCAATCACCGTGGCAGTGCCTGGCAGCAGCGTCACCCGGCGCGGGAACGACGGGGACGGGCCATCCGCGCGAAACACGGTGTACCCGACCGCCTCCGGCAAGAACGGCTCAGCGCGGTCGAAGTGGATCGCCGGGGCGTGTCGCAGGGCCAGCGCCCGGTCTGCCGCCAGCGCAGGGTCGGCAATCCCCGCGCTGCTCATTTGTGAATCAAGATAAGGCATTGTCCTGTTTGCTACCTTTGATAAGCGATAAGTCCGCAAGCGCCCTGACTATAACCTGCCGGTATGAACACCCGGTTAAGGCCGGCTTAAATCCGGTTTAGGACGCACAAAATCGCTGGAAATCTAGCTGACTGTACTCGCAAGCCGGCGGGAACACCAGCCCCCGGCGGCGTTTTTATGCCGTTTTTACACCGCCAGCGGCAGGTGCTCATTCGGGCTGCCAGCGATACTCCATGTAGGCGGCCGTGGCCCGCGCATGATCCGCGCCCAGCAGCCGGGCGACCACATGCAATGCCATGTCAATCCCCGCGGAAACGCCGGCGGACGTGATCACCCGCCCGTTATCAACAAACCGGCGGTCTTCGTCCACGGTGGCCTTCGGCGCCACTGCGCGCAGCAGGTCAAACGCGGTGTGGTAGGTGGTCGCCCGCAGGCCGTCCAGCAGCCCGGCCTTGCCCAGCAGCAGCGCCCCTGTGCACACCGAAAGCAGGAGTTCAGCCCCGGCAGCACGCGCCGCGATCCAGGTCAGCAGCGCGTCATCCGCGAGAAGCGGGCGCGTTCCCTGGCCGCCCGGCACCAGCAGGAGGTCCGGGCGCGGGCACTCCGCGAGCGTATAGTGGGGCATGATCGCCAGCCCGCCCCGGGCGCTGACCGGACTGGTTGGCGCGACGGTGTACACATCGAACGGCGGCGGCCCATCCCCCACCCTGGCCGCGACGGTGAACACCTCGTACGGCCCGGCAAAGTCCAGCACTTCCACATCATCGAAGATCAGGATGGCGACATTGCGCATGTCAGACCACCTCCCTGGATTGGCGGAACTGCGTTTCGTAAAGCCGGGCGTACAGGCCGTTACGCGCCAGCAGCGCCGCATGGGTGCCCTGCTCCACCACCCGCCCCCGGTCCAGCACCAGAATCAGATCGGCGGCCAGGATCGTGCTCAGGCGGTGGGCGATGACGATGCTCGTCCGCCCGGCCATCACCGTTTTGAGCGCCTCCTGGATGAGCGCCTCCGACTGGCTGTCCAGGTGGCTCGTCGCCTCGTCCAGCACCAGGATGCGCGGGTCTTTGAGGATCACGCGGGCGATAGCGATGCGCTGCTTCTCCCCTCCGCTCAGGCGGTAGCCGCGCTCCCCGACTACGGTATCGTAGCCATCCGGCAGGCCCATGATGAAATCGTGAATGTTGGCGGCCCGGCAGGCCGCTTCCAGCGCCGCCCGGTTGGCATCCAGATTGGCGTAAAGCAGATTGGTGCGGATCGTATCGTGGAAGAGGTGCGTTTCCTGCGTCACCATCCCGATCTGGCGGGCCAGTGACTCCAGCGTCAGGCTGCGCAGATCATGGCCGTCCAGCAGAATGCGCCCCCGCGTCGGATCGTACAGGCGCGGGATCAGGTAGGTCATGGTCGTCTTGCCTGCCCCGCTGGGCCCGACCAGCGCCACCAGTTGGCCCGGCGCGATGCTGAACGAAACGGCATCCAGCGCGATTTCGCGGGCCTGGCTGACCGGGACGGCTGGCTCATCCTCCGGCGGCGTTTGCCTGGCGTCACCGGAGAGCGCCGTGTCCACCGCTTCCATCTGCCCGTAGCGGCGCACATCACTCAGCAGAATGTTCTCATCGACGCCATATTCAAACGTCACATCGTCAAACACCAGCGCACCCTGAACGTCTTCCAGGGCGACGGCATCCGGCTGCTCGGCCACGTCCAGCGGCAGATCAAGCACCTCAAACACGCGCTCGAAACTCACCAGCGAGGTTGCGAAGGAGACCGGGGCGTTGGTCAGCCCCTGCAGCGCGCCATAGAGCTGGCCGAGGTACGCCGTGAACGCCACGATCGTCCCCACGGTGAAAACCCCACGCAGCACCAGGTGCCCGCCCAGCCAGTAGACCAGCGCCGTGCCAACCGCCCCCACCAGGCCGATGATCACAAAGAACTGGCTGCCCACCACAGCCCGGCGCACGCCGATATCCCGCACCTCGGCGGCGCGCGCGCCGAACCGATCCACCTCGGTCGTGGTGCGCCCAAACAGCTTGACGAGCAGCACCCCGCCAATATTGAGCGTCTCGTTCATCATGGCGTTCATCTGGGCGTTGTGCTCCATGCCCTCCCGCGCGATCTGGCGCAGGCGTCCACCGAGCCGCCGGGCAGCCACAATAAACAGGGGCAGCACCAACACCGAGGCAGCCGTCAACTGCCACTCGAGCGAGATCATGACCGCCAGCGTTGCCGCCGCCTGAATAACATTGGTGATGAGATCGACAATCGTATTGCTGATCGCGCGTTGCGCGTCGATGACATCATTGTTCAGGCGGCTCATCAGCTCGCCGGTGCGGGTATTGGTGAAGAACGCCAGGGACATGCGCTGCAGATGCGTGTACAGCCCCACGCGCAGGTCGTAGATCACGCCTTCGCCCACCGTGGCGTTCAGGTGGCGCTGCGCCACCTGGATCATGCCTCTCGCCAGCGGGATCGCCACCAGGGCCACGGCCAGCCAGTTCAGCCGGATCGTATCCCCGGATGGCAGCGTGTAGTCGATGAGGTCGCGCATCACCAGCGGCGTCACCAGCCCGATGGCCGTCATGAGCAGAATGGCGGCCAACAGCCCGGCGATATGCCAGGCGTACGGGCGGGCATAGGCCATCACCCGGCGCAGCAGCGCTCCCGTGACCCGGGGCTGCTGCTCGCCGGGCTCGCTGCGCACCAATGCCGACCACCCGCTCCCATGCATCCTCATACCACTCTACTCCTCACCGGCCGTACGTTATTGCCCGGCAATCCCGCCAAAGACGCTAATTATACCAGACGCCGCACACGCCCCCGGTGGCACGCGGCCCACCGCAGCGCGGCGGCATCCCCTGCCCGATAAAACAGAGGGCCAACCCGTTGCGGGCTGGCCCTCCGGAAACGGACGACATGGGCGTTTACGCCATGTGACGGCGCCGCCGAATTGCCTTCTCCAATTCCACCGCAAACAGCACTGTAGAGGCCAGGCCGATTGACACCGCCAACTGCTCTCCGGTCAGCGGGACCGTATTGAAGGCCGCCTGCAGGAACGGCGCGTAAATCACCAGCATCTGCAGCACAAACGTCAACACCACGGCGAAGAACAGCAATCGGTTATTGCGGTACCAGGCCTGGAAGAACGACTTGTCACCGGAGTGGATGGCGCTCACCTCGGCAATCTGCGACAGGGCCAGGATGCTGAAGGCCACGGTGCGCGGCATCGCCAGCGCCAGGCTGATCACATCCGTGCCGGCGGCGCCATGGGCCGCACCACCCGCCGCTTCGGTCAGGTGGGCCAGCCGCTCGGCGACCGTCCATGAATCCCAGAATTCTGGCACGTGCAGCCCACCGATGATCTGGCCGAGCTGGTTGGCCGTGAAATTCTCCAGCCCCAGCGTGGGGCTGAACGGCGCAAGCCCCTGCGTGTACTGAGCCCACAGATAGCCCAGCAGCGTGATAATGCCCAGAAAGACGCCTACCCACAGGATGTGGGTCCCCACACCGCGCGCGAAGATGCTTTCCCTGGGGTCGCGCGGCGGCCGCTTCATCACGCCTTCTTCCGCCGGTTCAAAGCCCAGAGCGATGGCAGGCAGGCCGTCCGTCACCAGGTTGATCCACAGGATCTGGATGGCGAGCAGGGGCGACTTCAGGCCGATCATCAGCGCCACGAACATGGTGATGATTTCGCCCACGTTGGTGCTGAGCAGGTAGCGGATGAACTTGCGGATGTTATCGTAGATCGTCCGGCCTTCTTCTACCGCGGCGACGATGCTGGCGAAGTTGTCGTCGGTCAGCACCATGTCGGCCGCACCCTTGCTGACCTCGGTGCCGGTGATGCCCATTGCCACGCCGATGTTAGCCTGCTTGAGGGCCGGGGCGTCGTTGACGCCATCGCCGGTCATCGCCACAATCTGGTTGTGGGACTGGAGCGCCTCCACAATGCGGAGCTTATGCTCCGGCGAAACACGCGCGAAAGCGGAAGTCTTCAGCACCTGCTGGCGCAACGCTTCGTCGGACATTGCCTCAAGATCGTTGCCTGTCAGAACATGGTCGTCTGCGCCGATGATCCCCAGTTGGCGCGCGATGGCTTCCGCGGTGAGCTTGTGGTCGCCGGTGATCATCATCGGCCGGATGCCGGCTTCGTGCGCCGTCCGGACCGCCGCTGCCGCTTCTGAGCGGGGCGGGTCCACGATCCCGGCCAGACCGAGCAGATACAGGTCGCGTTCGGCGCGCTCCGGCACAAGATCGTCATCCGCCGGGATGGCCTGCAGCGGCCGGTAAGCGATACCCAACACGCGCAGGCCCTGGGCCGCCATCTCATCGATCTTGGCCCGCCATGCCTGGCGCCGTTCCTCAGTCAGCGGGATCGGGCCTTCCGGCGGGGTTTCGTAGGCCGCCCACTCCACCAGGCGATCCGGCGCGCCCTTGGTGAACGCCACATACGGGGCATTCTGGAACAGTGCTGTAGCAAAGCGTCCCTTTGGCGCGTGAACCGTGGTCATCGCCTTGCGCTCGCTGCTGAATGGCAGCTCGGCCACGCGCGGCAGGTCATCCTCAAGCTGCGAGCGACTCCACCCGGCCTTGCCGGCCGCCACCATGAGCGCGCCTTCGGTCGTGTCGCCGATGATCGTCCACGGATCGTCTGGGTTCTCCTGCTCCAGATAGGCATCGGTGCACAGCGCGGCGGCCTTCAGGAAACGGGCCAGGGGGTCATTGTTGACGGCATGCAGGCGCTTGCCATCCACCATGAATTCGCCCACCGGCTGGTAGCCAACGCCGGTGACGTGCACATCGTCGTGACCGGGCAGAGCCACCATCGTCGTCGTCATCTCGTTGCGGGTCAGGGTGCCCGTCTTATCCGAGCAGATGGTCGTCACCGAGCCAAGCGTTTCTACCGCGGGCAGGCGGCGGATCAGCGCGTTACGGCGCACCATGCGGCTGGCGCCCAGCGACAGGCTGATCGTGATCACGGCCGGCAGCCCTTCCGGGATGGCCGCCACCGCCAGGCTGATCGCCGTTAGCAGCATTTCCTCGATCGGGTTGCCGCGCAGCACGCCGGCCAGAAAGACGATGACCACCAGCAAACCAGCCGCGGCAGCCAGAATCTTACCCAGGTGGTCCAGGCGCTGCTGGAGCGGCGTTTGCGTTTCTACCGCGCCCTGGATGAGCGCCGCGATGTTGCCCAGCTCGGTCTTGAGGCCGGTGCCGGTGACCACAAACTCGCCACGTCCGTAGGCGGCCGCCGTGCCCATGAAGACCATGTTGAGCCGTTCCGCCAGCCCGACCTTTTCCGCGATCGGCAGCGTATCTTTCTCCACCGGGAGCGATTCACCGGTCATGGCCGATTCCACAGCCTGCAAGTTCGCGGAAACGATCAGGCGGCCGTCCGCCGGGATGCTGTCCCCGGCCTCAATCAGCACGATATCCCCCGGAACCAGCAGGGGCGCGCTGACGGTGGTCACGTGCCCGTTGCGGCGCACACGGACGTTCGGCACCTGCATCGCGCTGAGCGCGGCCAGCGCCTGCTCCGCCCGGTATTCCTGGTAGAAGCCCAGCAGCGCATTGAGCACCACGATCAGCAGGATGATCACCACGTCCTTCATGTCGCCCAGCAGGCCGGAAATCACCGCGGCGGCAATCAGAACCACAACCATCAGGTCGGCGAACTGCGCCAGCAGAATCCGCCACCACGGTTGACCCGCTTCCCGGGGCAGCTCGTTAAGACCGTATTGCTGCTGGCGCGCGCTGACTTCGGCATCGGTCAATCCTACCTCTGGATTGACGCCAAGCTCGGCCAGCACCGCCTCCGTTGACTTCTGGTAGACTTCACTCAT